>CALMWO010000162.1 GCA_937873805.1 uncultured Hyphomonadaceae bacterium | reverse complement strand
TAAGCCTCAAGCGGGTGTTTACCTTCCAAAAATGGCCCCTGACTTTCGCGGCGGCGGGAGTAAGGTTCGGCCCAACGGACGACAGTTCCGGTCGGGAGAGGAACATCAATGACAAAGCTCAGGATACGTGTGCTCGCCGGATGCGCTGCTGGCGCGCTGGCGGTTGTCTCGCTGGTTGCGGCGCCTGCGCTCTCGCAGTCGGCTGCGGCGGTCGTGCAGGGCAGGATCGATGTGAAGGTTTTGTCCTCGCGCTATGATCTCGTGTCGGGCGGCGATGCCCTGGTCGAGATCAAAGCGAGCGAGGGTGCGAAGGCGAGCGAGCTGAAGGTGTCGCTGAACGGACGCCAGCTGGCGACGCCACTGAAGTTTGACCAGCCGACCAACACGCTGCGCGGATTGGTGAGCGGGCTCGATAATGGCGCCAACTGGCTGCAGGTGAGGGGCCCGAGCGGCTATTCCGTGAGCCAGCCGCTGGTGAACTATCCCATCACCGGGCCGATCCTCTCTGGTCCGCACATGGCGCCGTACGAGTGCCGCACGAAGGAGTCCGGCCTCGGCGAACCGACCGACGCGAACTGCTCGGCGCCGACGCGCTATGACTGGTTCTACAAGCCGGCGGATGGCGGAGCTTACAAGGCTTACGATCCCAAGGGTCCCAAGCCAGCCGATGTCGCGATGACGACCACGATCGAGGGCAAGACGGTTCCCTTCATCGTGCGCGTTGAAAGCGGCGTGATCGATCGCTCGATCTATCGCCTCGCGGTGCTGGATGATCCTGCGACGCCGGGCTTCTCCGCGAGCGAGGGATGGAATGGCCGGTTGAGCTTCACGTTCGGCGGCGGCGCCGGCACGCAATACAATCAGGGCGTGAACCAGGCAGCGGCTGTGTTGTCCGACCTCTACCTTGCGCGCGGCTTTGCCTATGGCGCATCGACCGAGCTGGTGAACCAGCAGCATGGCAATGCGGTGTTGCAGGGCGAAAACCTGATGATGCTCAAGGAGCACTTCATCGAGACCTACGGTGTTCCCAAATGGACGGTCGGCACGGGTGGCTCCGGCGGCGCCATCCAGCAACAGGTCATAACGCAGATGTATCCGGGCCTGCTCGATGGCCTGCAACCATCGCTCAGCTTCCCCGACTCGACGATGAACACGGCAGACTGCGGCGTGCTGCAGAACTTCTGGAAGTCAGCGGCGGGCAAGGCCTGGAGCCAGGAGAAGAAGTCGGCTGTCGAAGGCTATAGCGCCGGCACCTGCGGCTCCTGGGAGCGGTCGTTCGTGCCCGTGATGATGGCGACGAACGCACCCGGCTGCGCGCTCAACGACAAGAGCTTGCTCTACGATCCCAAGAAGAACCCGAAGGGCGCGCGTTGTACGATCTCGGACATGCGCGTGAACGTCTATGGCCGTGATCCCAAGACAGGATTTGCGCGCAAGCCGCAGGACAATGTCGGGATTCAGTACGGACTGAAGGGGCTGAATGACGGCGTCATAACGGTCGATGAATTCCTGCAGGTCAACGAACTTGTCGGTGGCAACGATATCGACGGCAATTTCATCAAGAAGCGTTCGGTTGGCGATCCGGCGGCGCTGACGGCTGTCTATGCCTCAGGCCTCATCAACACGTTTGGCGGCGGGTTGAAGGACGTGCCGATGCTGCATTATCGCAGCTATACCGACACGACGACGCCCGGCGACATTCACGACCGTCACCGCGACCTCACCATCCGTGCGCGGCTGGAGAAGGCGACAGGCACGTCGGCCAACCAAGTGATCTGGGTGGCGGACAGGTCGACGTCACGTGAGAAACCCGCCGTAAATCTGGCGCCGATCGCGCTGGATACGATGACCAAATGGCTGGACGCGATGGCGGCCGATTCGGCGCCGCTTTCGCCAGAGAAGGTTGTCAGGAACAAGCCCGCCGATGCGGTGGATGCTTACTGGACGCCGGACGGCAAGCGCGTGAACGAGGTTGCAAGCTGGGATCCCGCAACATCCTGGAACAAGACGTATCCGATCCATCTCGAACCACGCCTGATCGCAGGCGCGCCGATTACCAATGACGTTATGAAGTGCCAGCTGAAGCCGGTCGATTTCAGCGCCTACCAGGTGACCTTCTCCAAGGCGCAGCAGGCGCGGATGAAAAAGGTCTTCCCGGATGGCGTCTGCGATTGGAGCAAGCCAAGCGTCGGCTATTCGCTGATCAAGGGAACGTACCAGCGCTATTGAGCTGGTGCTGGGTGAATAAAGTCGCCGGGCCTGCGAAGGTCCGGCGGCTCTGTTTTTCAGCTGTCGCCAGTGATGATGCCGACGATCAGCATCAGGAGACCGCCCGCCACTGCGAGGCCCGTCATGAGCGATTTCATCTGCTTCTGCTTGGGCGTGTCGGCGCTTTCGCCTTCCTTCTTCTCATTGCTCTGAGAGGCTGCGATCAGGGCGGCGATCGGACCTGTGACAGCGGCTAGCCCCGCCAAGTTCTTGTGCTTCGCGGCGGCGTCCTTCGCCATATCGATCATGCGGGCGACAGCTGCAGTCTCGGCCTGCCTGTCGCGTTCGAGCGCGCGCGCGATCATGACGATGACCAGCATCATCACCAGCGCAACAAGTACGCCGCCTAGCAGCCAGAGGCTGAGCGCTGCGTCCATCGGTAAAGCTCCCACGCCAATTTTCTCCACAATGCGCTTGACTTCATCGACAGTCAATATCAAAGTGATATCACTTCGATATCGGACGTGGAGGACATCAATGACCGTCATCAGTCACAAGAGAACGCAGGAAAAACCCGCAAGCACCGGGAGCGGCGGCTTCCTTCTCGTGCTGGCGCTGGCTGGCTTCTTGGCAGCCGCATGGCTGCTCTTCCAGGGCATCATGACGGGAGAGAGCGGCGGGGACGAGGGCGTCGTTGCGCTCTACGTCATCGCTGCGGCGGCCACGATCCTGGCATCAATACTGGTGCTGTCGGGCCTTTACTCGCTGCAGCAGAATGAAAGCGCGGCGATCACACTGTTCGGCAACTACAAGGGCACGGACAAGAAGCCGGGCCTGCGCTGGGTGGTGCCCTGGTACTCCCGCAAGAAAATCTCCCTGCGCGTTCGCAACGTCACCTCGCAGACGCTGAAGGTGAACGACAAGAAGGGTAACCCGATCGAGATCGCCGCCGTCGTCGTGTGGCGCGTGGTCGATACCGCGCAGGCGGTGTTCGACGTCGATAACTACGAGACGTTCGTGAACATCCAGATCGAGACGTCGTTGCGCGAGATCACCTCGCACTTCGCCTACGACCACGGCGAAGAGGCTGAACCGACGCTGCGCGCCGATGGCGTAAAGGTCGGCGAGATGCTGGCCGCCCGCCTGCAGGAGCGTGTCGCGATTGCCGGCCTTGCGGTGGACGAAGCGCGTCTTTCGCACCTTGCCTACGCGCCGGAGATCGCGTCCTCGATGCTGCGCAGGCAGCAGGCCGAGGCTGTGCTCGAGGCGCGCGCCAAGATCGTCCATGGCGCAGTGTCGATGGTGGAAAGCGCCCTGCAACAATTGTCCGAGCGCGACATCGTCACGCTGGACGACGAGCGCAAGGCTGCGATGGTGTCGAACCTTCTGGTGGTGCTGTGCGCCGACCGCGAGGCCCAGCCTGTCGTCAATGCCGGCTCGCTTTACTAGGTTCAACACAAGACAGGCGGCCCATGCCTTCGCCCGGCAAGAAAGCGTTTCCCCTCAGGCTCGATCCGGCGCTCCACGCCGCGATCGAGCGCCTGGCGGCGCAGGAACTTCGCTCGGTCAACGCCGAGATCGAGTTCCTGCTGCGCGAGGCGCTGAAGAAACGCGGCGTGGTGGTGAAGGAGGAGAATAGCTAGAGCAGCGTCTGGCCGGTGTGACGCCTCTCGTGATCCAGTAGCCACTGCTTCCGCCATAACCCGCCGGCATAGCCCGTCAGCGTCCCGTCCGAGCCGATGACACGGTGACAGGGGAGAATGATGGCGCAGCGGTTGAGACGATTGGCGTTCGCGACGGCGCGGACGGCGGTCGGCCGGCCTATGCGCTCGGCCATTTCCAGGTAGGAGCGCGTGACGCCTGGGGGCACACGGCGCAGTTCATCCCAGACATCGTTCTGGAACTCGGTGCCTGCTCCCGCGATCTTCGATTTGAAGTCCAGGTTCTTGCCGGCGAAGTAGTCGGCCAGTTCTTTCCGGATCAGCTTCAGCGCTTTCGTGTCGCCCGGCAGCACCGTGGCGTTGAACGCCTTGCGATAGCGATCGACATGATCCTGCAGCTTCTTGCGTTCGACGAATTCGAGCATGTGGAGATGTGTGTCGTCGGCAATGGCCAGCATCGGGCCGAGTGGCGTGTCGATCCAGTCCATGGCGAAGGTGAGAGCCTTGCGCGATTTGTTCGGGGCTTCGCCGAAGGTGCGGGAGAAGACTTCGCGAAACACAGAACCGGACTCGAAGTCGGCGTCGAGCTGGGCTTCGATCACAGCGTTCCCTTTCCTGATGGTGTTGAAGGCGTGGCCGAGACGGCGCGCGCGGGCGTATTGCGAAAAGCTCATGTCAAAGCGCTTCTGGAACTGGCGCCGGGCGGTTGCCGGCTCGATGCCAAGATCGCGCAGGTCTTCCTCGCTCCAGCGGCGCGAGGGATCTTCCTCGACGAGGCGCAGGAGCTTGTCGAGAATGACGCCGGGCGCGTTGGGGTCATCCAGCGGGCGACAGCGCTTGCAGGGGCGCAGGCCAGCGGCAAGCGCTTCGTCGGGTGAGCCGAAGAAGGTGATGTTCTTCGACAGCGGCGTGCGTGCGGGGCAGACCGGGCGACAGAATATGCCCGTGGTTTTGACCCCGACATAAACAACACCGTCCAGCTCGGGGTCGCGACGCTGGATGTGTTCGTAGAGTTTATCGTGGTCAGGGAGGCGGTTCAGCATGTTCAGCCCATGTGGCGTTCTGTTTGTGTAGCCTCAAGATAGGCGTCCCGGCAGGGCGTGAGGCCGGAAAAACGACATGACCGTCCAGGCCCCTGGCGTCAGCAAGCGCCTTGACAGCGGGGCTGGCCGGCTCTTTGACACTCCGATGAAACCGCCCACCCAGAGACAGTTGCGCGCCGGAGAGCTCATCCGCCACGTGCTTATGGACATCCTCGCACGCGAGGAGTTCGCAGACCTTGATCTTGCAGGGAAATCCATCACAGTTACAGAAGTTCGCATCTCGCCCGATCTCAAGAACGCGACCGGCTTCTGCGCCCCCTTGGGTGGCGAAGACATGGCCAAGACCGTGGCGGCGCTGAACCGCGCCGCAGGCTTCCTGCGCGGGCGGCTCAGTCGCGAGATCGATATGCGCTATACGCCCAATCTGCGCTTCATCGCTGACGACAGCTATGACGAGGCGCGGCGGATCGAGCAGCTGCTGGCGTCCGAGCGGGTGCGGCGGGATCTGGTCGATCGCAAGGACGAGGACTAGTCCGCATGGCGCGATCCTTCATGATCGCCGTCACGGGCGGATCGGGCTCCGGCAAGACCACGCTGGCGCGCGCGCTTTATGCGCGGCTGGGCGCAGAGAACTGCCAGCTCGTGACAGAGGACAACTATTATTTCGGCCGGGCACACTACGGACAGGCTGCGTTGGCGATGCAGCATGCTGAGCTTGAGCGGACGTTCAATTTTGATGATCCGGCCAACAAGGACATGGCCAACCTGCGGCGCGATATTGAGGCGCTTAAACGCGGGGAGAGTGTTGAGCAGCCGGTTTATGAGTTCGCGAAGCATGACCGGAAGGTTGGGGTGACGAAGCGGGTTGATGCGCGGGCGGTGGTGATCATCGAGGGGATTCACGTTCTGTCGGATCCGTCGTTTGCTGCGCTTTTTGATCTGACGGTGTTTGTCGATGCGCCGGCGGATCTTCGACTGATACGGCGGATTCGGCGGGATGAGGCGGAGCGGGGGCGGAGTGCTGAGAGTGTGATCCAGCAGTATCTGCGCTTTGTGCGGGCGGCGCAGGCGCGGTTCATTGATCCGGCGCGGCACGTTTGCGACATCGTTGTCTCGTGCGAGGCGGCGTCGCCGGACGCCGATGCGCCGCCGGACGCGGACTCGATCGACCGCCTCATCGCGCCGGTGTGGACGCAGCTGCAGAAACTGGGCGTGGCGGCCCAGGAAACTGCACAGTCTCCTGCCTGAGGCGCAGAGTGGCCGTTGCGGCTCGCGAAACCGTGAGTTAGCTTACTTGCACAGAGCCTGAAGGCGTAAACGCCAAAACGGCCCTCCTCCCCAACGAGTATCCTCCCTGTGCGGGCGCGCATCAGCCCGCGAGTTGCTGCTTGGGCGTACGTTCAGACCGCCCCGGCCGCTTTAACGGACACAGCGCTCAAGCGCGGTCCGACTGGAGGAGGTGAACATGAGCGTTCAGAATTCGATCCAAAACGGCCAGGCCAACGCGGAAGCCTCACGCGTGCCTGACAACATACGCAGCATGCTGGTCGTGGTTGTCGCCGGCGCCGGGCTGGTCGGACTGGCTTTCGGCGCCATGTCGCTGCTGACCTCGCCTGATGGCTGGGTCATGAAAGCCGCCAATCAGGCGATGGCGACCGCGCAGGAAGGCACGCTCGCCTCCTACACACTCGCGGACTCCCAGTAACCTACGAGCAGTAATATCCGGGACTAGGCGCCTGCAGCTCCGTCCTGGAGGTCCGGTACGCCGACGATGTGGAAGCCCGCATCGACGTGGACGACCTCGCCCGTGATCGAGCGGCCGAGTGGCGAGAGCAGATAAAGCGCGCAGCCGGCCACGCCCTCCATCGAGGTGTCTTCCTTCAGCAGCGACCAGTCGCGGCCCGTGCTCATCAGCGTCTTGCCGCCCTTGATGCCGGCCATGGCGAGGGTGCGCATCGGACCAGCCGAGATCGCATTCACGCGAATGCCTTTTTGCCCGAGGTCGCGCGCCGCATAGCGCGTGGCGGCTTCAAGGCCGGCCTTGGCGACGCCCATGACGTTGTAGGACGGCACGACGCGCTCGGCGCCGAGATAGGTCATCGAGACGATCGAGCCGCCCGGGTTCATGATCTCCGAGGCGCGGCGCGAAGCATCGACGAACGAGAACACCGAGATGTCCATGGCGCGGCGGAAGCCTTCGCGCGTGGTGTTGGCGACGAACGAGCCTTGAAGCTCTTCCTTGCCCGCGAAGGCGATGGCGTGAACGAGGAAATCGATCGTGCCGTATTTTTCCTTCAGCTGGGCGAAGGCCGTATCCATTTCGGCGTCGTTGGTGACGTCAGCCGAAATCATGGTGTTCATGCCGATCGACTCGATCAGAGGACGCACCCTGCGCTCCAGCGCCTCGCCCTGGTAGGTGAAGGCAATGTCGGCGCCTTGCGCCGCGAGCTGCTGGGCGATGCCCCAGGCGATCGACTTGTCGTTCGCGACGCCCATGATGAGGCCGCGCTTGCCCTTCATCAGGTCGCCTTTGGGGAAGGTCCAGTCGGCCATGGGACGGCTCCTATGTTGA
>CALMWO010000161.1 GCA_937873805.1 uncultured Hyphomonadaceae bacterium | reverse complement strand
CTGGAATCGCCCGGGGTCAAGGCATTCGGCGACGCTCGCCTCAACGGGCGAAGGTTCACCGAAGGCTTACGAAGCGACTAACTCGGCGAGTAGCGGCGCCCATAGAAAGCCGCGCGAGCCGAGGCCGCCGATAAGGCGGAGAGGACTGAGAGGCGCCGGAGTGCCGTCCGGCGCCTTTTCTCCATGCGGCGGTGCGCCTGCGAATGGCAGGCGATCCTGCGTCGTGGCGCGGATGGCCGCGCGAGAAGTGATATTGTCTGGTTCGACATCGGGGCGAAGGCGCGCGAGCGTTTCGAGATTGTGAGCACGGGCGGCGTCTGTGACCTGTGGCGGGCCGCTCGCTGCTTCGAATGTTGCCCCAAAAACGAGCTGGCCGAGGGCTTCGACGGCATATCCGCCATCGGCGATGGCGTTGGGTGAGCCTGTGCCGGGCATCGCTTCGAGCTGGCCGAGGCGGCCGGTGAGCGGCGGAGCTTCGGCGCCAATGAGATCGGCAAGGCCCATGCCCGCGCAGGCGATGACGAGATCAGCGTCGAGTTCGGAAAGCGATCCGACGTCTGTGTTGAATCGTGACGTTGCACCTTCGATCAGCTGGGCGAGGGCGGCGCGCGGTCGAATTGCGAACGCGCCAAGATGCCGGATGCCTTGTTCGAAGGGTTGCAGGATCGCGTTGTCCAGGGGCGGATCGCCAAGCAGTTTGGCGAAGCGCAGCTGTTCCTTGTCGCCGCGTGGGAGATGGATGGCGTCGAGCTGCCGGGCGCTATCAGGTCCGAGTGCCGCATAAAAACGCCGCGCGTAGAGCCATGCTTCGACAAGGGCACGGGCGGTTGGTCCGTCGGCGGCGTCGAGGCGTGGCATGACGAGGGCGAGGGGGTTGCCGCTGGCGCCGGCGCCGGGGTCCGCCGCGCGGTCGATGATGGTGACGTCGCATCCACGCTTGAGGAAGGCGTGAGCTGCGCAGGCGCCGGCGATGCCCGCGCCGATGATGGCGACGCGCTTTGGCGGCGGGGCGGGCGCGAGGCGCGAGGTGGTGAGACGGGCTTCGAGGCGTTCCTTCTTGCGGCCGTGGCCGGGCATCTTGGCGACAGAGAAGTCTGCTGCTTCGAGGTTGCGGCGCACGTCGCCGGCGACGGTGTAGGTAGCGGCGCGTGCATTCGGGGCGGAGAGGCGCGCAACATGGGTGAGCGTTTCGGCTGACCACATGTCTGGGTTTTTCGACGGGGCGAAACCGTCGAGGAACCAGGCGTCGATGCTGGCGCGCGCTTGCGGGATGGCGGCGGCGATGTCGTCGACGGCGAGCGTGAGCGTGACGCCATCGGGAAGGTTGATCCGCTGAAAGCCGCGAGCGCGATCTGGCCAGCTTGCAAGAAGCTGCTGCGAGAGGTCGCCGAGTTCGGGCCATGCCGCGTGGATGCGGGCGGCGTCGGCTTTCTGGATAAGTGCGCCTTCGAAAGACAGGTAGTCGAGGCGCGCCGTGGGCGAAGGGCGATGGCGGCGCCAGAGATCCCAGAGCGCGAGCAGGTTGAGGCCGGTGCCGAAGCCGAGTTCACCGACGGCAAAGTGTTTGCGGCCGGCCCATGCTTCAGGGAGCCCGCAGCCCGCGAGGAAAACAGTGCGCTTTTCCGACAGGCCCTCGCCGGAGAAATAGACGTCGCCATGATCGCGCGCGAACGGCGCGGCGCTGTTCTGGCTATCTGGCCAGTCGAGATCGGGAAGGGGCGGCAGGCGTGGCATTCCGGGTCTCTAGCATAGGTGGGCTTGGCGTGTAGGGCTGACAGTCTGGCAGGGACGCTCTTGTCCGTCGCGGCGATCCCTCAGGGCGAACCACCACCGCGGTCATTCTCGGGCTTGTCCCGAGAATCCCGGTTGGCGGCTTCGGTGGGATGTAGCGTCGGTTGCTTCGGATCGAGAACCAAGATCCTCGGGACAAGCCCGAGGATGACCCCGTTGGGAGATG
>CALMWO010000160.1 GCA_937873805.1 uncultured Hyphomonadaceae bacterium | reverse complement strand
CGTCGGCGCGCGAGATGAGATACTGGTGCGCGGCTTCACGGCCAGCATCACGGCGGTTCTCTTCGGTGGCGCGAACGGACAGGGGGGCGTCGATAGGCATGGCAGCGACCCTTCTTCAGCCGCAGCGCGCGGCCTGGCGTCGAAAATGGGGGATAGAGGTGTACCGAATTTGTAGGACGGCTGGAAAATTTCGATCCTGAAATCAAAGCGCTGCTAACCAAGAATGGGGGATGGCGCAGCTGAAATTCTACGGCGCGGTGGGCCGGGGTATATTGGCTCATGGTCGACAAGTGGGTCAGCGCGAGGCGCGGGGCCACACATCGCGAAGAGAGAAGCGCCGCGGCGCCTTCGCAAGACGCGCTTGTTGGCCGGCTCAATGACAGCACGAGACCGGAGGACCGGATGAAACTTTTCGGCAAGCGCGAAATCAAGTCGGCTGCGCCGCTGACGGCGATCTCGGACTTGCGCGCGGCGCAATGGTCGGGGATGGGGCAGCTGGTGCGCGAGGGGTTCGAGCGGAATGCGGTGGCCTATCGTTGTGTGCGGATGATCGCAGAGGCGGCGGGGAGTGTCGGCTTTCGCGCTGTGGATGACCAGGATGCGCTGGCGCGGCTTGTTGCGCGGCCCAATGGCGAGCAGGCCGGGCCAGACCTGATGGAGACATTCTACGGACACATGACGGTGACGGGCGATGCCTATCTCGAAGCGGTGTCGATGGATGGCGAGGTGCGCGAGCTGTTCGTGCTGAGGCCAGACAGGATGAAGGCGCTGAAGGGGCCGCGCGGATGGCCGGTGGCGTGGGAGCATCGCGTTGGCAGCGAGGTGCGCCGGCTTTCACGCGAGGCGGATGGGTTTGCGCCGGTGCTTCACCTGCGGCTGTTTCATCCGGCGAATGATTATGAGGGGCACTCCCCGCTGGAGGCGGCAGCGCGGGCGGTGGATGTCCACAATGCGGGCGGAGCATGGACCAAGGCGCTGATCGACAATGCGGCGCGGCCTTCAGGCGCGCTGGTCTATTCTGGCGGAGAAGCGCTGACGGATGAGCAGCGGGCGGAGCTGCGCAGCGATCTCGATCGCAATTTTGTTGGCGCGACGAATGCCGGGCGGCCCTTACTGCTGGAAGGCGGGCTTGATTGGCGACCGATGAGCCTGTCGCCGGCGGACATGGATTTCGTGGAGCAGCGCAATTCGGCGGCGCGGGAGATTGCGCTGGCGTTCGGCGTGCCGCCGATGTTGTTGGGCATTCCGGGGGACGCGACCTATGCGAATTATCGCGAGGCCAATTCCGCCTTCTGGCGGCTGACGGTGTTGCCGTTGGTGAACAAGGCGGCGCGCGCCATTTCGGGCTGGCTGGAGGATCGCGTCGGCGGCGGAATCGTTGCGGACCTGGAGGGCGTGCCGGCATTCCAGGAGGAACGCGCGGAGCAGTGGGCGCGGATCGATGCCGCGAGCTTCCTCACAGTGGAGGAGAAGCGGCGATTGGCGGGGGTAGGGTGAAGGCATTTTGCCTTGCAACGGCCGGCGGCGTGAGTTCACGCCAGCACGGACAGACTCATCAGGCCGATGACGACGACGGCGATCAGAATGCGCTGCGCCATAGATAGACTCCTGTTGGGGGCTCACCTTGGTGGGCACGTCTTAGGCGTCATGAATTGAAGGATTTATTCCGCGGCGACGTTGTAGCGTGGCGAAGCGCGGGCCGGGAAAGGATCGTCGTTCCAGGGTTGGCGCGACGGGGCAGGCAGCGACGGCAGAGCCGGCGCGAACACTGGGCGTTCTTCCGCGAGAGAGCGGACAACGGCGGTGTGATGCATCAGGAAATCAATGATGTTGCGCAGATCGGCAACGGAGTAGCTGGCGAAAGCGTGCTCCATGAAGCGCGCGGCGAGCAGAAGTTCTTTTGGCGAGCCCAGCGGCGCGCCGGCCGGCAGGCGGCGCGTGGCGCCGGGCGGCAGGATGAAGTGCGCGAACCAGGCGTGATCTTCAGGCGCGAGGCGCAGGCGTGGCTCGGGCGCGCGGCCGAATGAGCGGCGCATGAGCATGCGATCAATGCGGTTGCGCTCGCCATTGTTGGGCAGGCGGTCGCGCGCGAAAGCGAGAAACATGGAGAGCGTCACGAGGCGCTGCTGGCCATCGAGAAGCGTGGAAATGCCTTGCTGCAGCGGGCAGACGGTTATGACGCCGAGATAGAAGCGTTCTTCGGGGACGTCTTCTTCATCGATTGAATCGTGAGCTGAGGTTTCGAGGTCGACCAACAGCTGAGCGACTTGCGGCGGGCCCCAGTGAAAACCGGGACGAGCCGGGCCGCATCGAAAACGCGCTGTGCCTGAAAAGAGGCGACCAACGCTGACGACATCCGCCCGCTTCAAAATGGAAACTCCCGAACACGCACTAACGCGCCGCCCAGCCCGGAAGTGAGTTCTATGTAGCAGAGGATTTTGGAATGATCGACAAAAAAATCACATGGGCTCTCATTTTTGCAATCGTGATTGAATCCGCAGGCGTATTCGCGTGGGCGGGATCGACTGCCGAGCGATTGGACGAGGTCGAACTGCGTGTGGCGTCGCTGTCGGATGCGGCGGTGCGCCTCGCGCGAGTCGAAGTGAAGCTGGAGCTGGCGGCGGCGCAGCTCGATCGCATCGAGGCGAAACTGGATCGCTCGCGCAACAGCCGTTGAACCCCGCACACTAGAGGAGAAACGAGATGCCGAGGCAGTCTCTGGTTATCGAGGGTTATGCATCCCTGTTCGGAGTTGAGGACATGGCCGGCGATGTGGTGCGAGCCGGAGCGTTTACGCGGACGCTGGCGCGCGGAGGCTATGTGAGAATGCTGCTGAGCCATGTCGGCGGACGGACGGCGGGCCGATGGACGACGATGCGCGAGGATGGGCGCGGGTTGTTTGTGCGCGGGTTGGTGACGGATGACACCGCCGCCGGGCAGGCCGCGCTGAAGCTGATCGGCGAGCGGACGCTGGGCGGGCTGTCGATCGGGTTCATTGCGCGGGACTGGTCGCCGCGCGTGAGTCGGGGGCGCGAGCTGCGGGAGATCGAGTTGCGGGAGGTTTCGCTGGTGACGGCGCCGATGCTGCCGGGGGCGAGATTTGCGGCGGCGGGCGAGGCCGCAGGTGTTGAAAATTATGATCTCACGAAAGTGCGAACGCGCTGACGTGGCGGCAGGCTTTCCGCTTGCGGAAACCGAGCGTAGGTAGGGGCCACAAATTGGCCTGGCGACCGGGTATCCGGCGAAGGGTAACATGAGGAGGCACGCCGATGAGAACGAAACTGCTGGCCGAGACGGCTCTTTGCTTTGCGGCCGCGCTGGGAGCGGGCGCCGCTTCTGCGCAAGG
>CALMWO010000159.1 GCA_937873805.1 uncultured Hyphomonadaceae bacterium | reverse complement strand
GGATGAAGCTTTCGTCTTCGGCGGACGCCGCGGGCGGCAGATCCCCGGCGTCGGACTTGTTGAACAGGCCGCCGATGAGGGGACGCAGGACGAAGAAGACCAGTGCGAGAGCGGTCAGCAGCAGCGCGACGATCTCGCCGATGTGGAGGAGGTCGAATTTGTCGAAGTCGAACGCGCCCGGGGCGACGCCGCCATCAAGCGACGTATCGGGACGGGCAAAGGCCGCGCTTTCGACGGTGACAACGTCGCCGCGTTCCTGGTTGAACAGCACGGCGGATTTCACGAGCGCGGAGATGCGGTCGATTTCTTCCTGCGGCCGCGGCTGCCATGTGGCGGGCTGGCCTTCGGCGCCGGGCACGCGCATGTGGTCGATGGCGACTGCGACGGAGAGTCGCTGGATCTTGCCGCCTTCAACGACTTCGGTGCGAAGCGTCTTGTCGATCTCGTAGTTGACGGTCGATTCGTTGCGGCTGGTGTTGGACTGGCTCTTGGGCTGCGGGGCGGCAACCGGGTCAGCGCCGGTGGGAACATTGTTGGCGACGGTGGTTTCATCGCCGGGCGCCGCTTCCTGGCTGCTCGATGAATCTTCGACGGTCGTTTCCGAACGGACGACGCGGCTGTCGGGATTGTAGGTTTCCGAGCTCTGCGTGACCTTGTTGAAATCAGCGTCGACCGAAACCGTGACTTTCGCGGCGCCGGGGCCTGCGATGTTCTCGATCACGTCGAGAATCTTCTTGCGGTAGCTTTCTTCCAGCGCGGCGCGGCGTTCGTCGATGGATGTGCCGCCGCCGGAAGCGCTGGCGGGATCGTTTTCATCGGTCGCGGCAGCCAGCAGGCGGCCATCGGTCGAGGCCACGGTGACAGCGCCAACCGTGAGGCCGGGAACCTGGGAGGCCACGATATTGCGGATCGCCCGGACTTTTTCTGGCGACATCATGTTGCCGGTGATCTTCAGGACCACCGAAGCCTTGGGCTTTTCGGAGTTTTTCTGGAAGAGGGGGCGATCGGGCACCGAGAGGTGAACGCGGGCCGATTCGACCATGTCGTAAGCCGAAATCGTGCGCTCCAGCTCGCCTTCCATGGCGCGGAGCTGCTTGATGTTCAGCACAAACTGGGTCTCGCCCAGCGCGTCGGACTTGTCGAAGATTTCCCAGCCGATCGAGCCGCGCGTGGGCAGGCCCTGCTCGGACAGCATCATCCGGGCGTCTTCGACCTTGTCGGCGGGGACGAACACAGCCGAACCGCCGCCTTCGAGCGTGTAGGGAACGCCTGCCGTATCGAGCTTGTTGGTGATCTCGCCGGCTTCTTCGAGGTCGAGGCCGGAGAAAAGAAGTTTCTGCCCGCCGGACTCGCCCCGGAGCATGATGACGCCAAGGCCGCCGCCAACGAGCGCCACGACGACGAGCGCCGCAGCGATTCGCATCCGGCCGGAACGCGCGAGTTGCGCCACCAGGCCTTTGGACTCTTCGGTTTTAGGATCGGCCATGAACGCCCGGAAAAAAGTGCCTGCTTCGCGATTTGCGACTAGGCAGGAATTTCCCTGTGCGTGGTAAACGCAGTCTTAAGACCGCAGGTTTGCTTTGTTAGCGAAACCTTAAAGTCGCGATTACGCCGTCCCTCCCCATAGTCCCGGGACGGCGCTCGCGTCGTCGATTAGCGGTAGTTTTGCAGGCGTGTCGTGCGAAGGCCTTTGACGCCGTGACGCTCATAGAGGCGTTCCCAGCCGCCGAACTCTTCTTTCGAAAGTTCATAACGGTTGCACGCATCATCAGCGGACAGGAGTCCGCCATGAACGGCTGCGACGACTTCCGCCTTCCGGCGGGTGACCCAACGTTGAATCCCAGGCGCAGGAAGATCCGCCAGGGTAATGTGACGTCCGTCCGGGCCCACGACGGCCGCGCTGGACGCGCTTTGGCTCAGCATGGAAATCTCCGTTTGCTGCTTAGTCTGTGGGGAGACCATACGCAGCGGGTACTAAGGTCACGCTCAGGGCAACGGCGCGGTTTTCGGGAAAAAACCGCGAAAATTTCAGGTAAATGGAAGCGTGCCGGTCACCATTCCGAAACGCGGCGGGTGAGGGAGAAGAAGCGAGCGATGACGCGCGGTGTGGAATCAGACGCGTTCTGCGCCCCCAGATCCGCGTGTGTCTCCGCGCAATCATCACTCGCTATTTCCTACTCAACTATCGTTTCAGCCTGATCAGCTCGTCGAGCATCTCGTCGGCGGTGGTGATGATCTTCGAGGACGCCGAATAGGCGCGCTGGGTCATGATGAGGTTGGAGAACTCTTCCGCGAGGTCGACGGTCGAGGCTTCCAGTGCGCGTGCAGCGATCGTGCCCGCGCCGCCAACGCCGGCGCCGCGCATCGAAAGCGCGCCAGCGCCCGGCCCAAGGCGATAGACGCCGCCGTGTTCGGGGATCAGGCCGTCGACATTGCCGAACGTGGCAAGCGGAACCTGATAGATGCGGCGGGTGAGGCCATTCGTGAAGATGGCGGTGACGTAGCCATCATCGTCCACGTCGACTGATGCGAGCGAGCCGAACGGCGTGCCGTCAACCTGCGAGGTGCCGAGCGCCGAGGGCGAGTCATAGTTGGTGAGGCCGCCCGGTGCGCCGGGGCCGCCCATGTCGAGTTGGATCGTCTGCGCGGCGAGGCCCATCGTGTTCGCCCATTCCGGGCCTGCGCCCGTGCCGGAGAGACCAATTTGAAGCGACAGCGGCAGAGTCGAGTTGGCAGCGTCCAGTTGACCAAACGGGGTGAAGGTCAGAACGCCCGTTGCGAGCTGGCCATCAACCAGCGTGCCGCCGCCGGGAACGACGTCGCCAGCCGGCATGTGGACTTCCGTGTACCACTGGTTCGGTCCAGCTTTCAGGAACGACATGGTCAGCGTGTGCAGGCCGCCCTGGCTGTCATAGACCTGGATCGGAACCTGGAAGTCAGGCGTGACTGCGCCTGAGGCCATGTTGTTCGTGCTGTCGGCGGCATCATATGTAGCGCCGCTGACCGCGGCCGAGACGACCTGCGAGGATTGCAGGTTGGCCGAGAGCGAGAGACGCGCAGTGGCTTCGGCGCCGCCTGCGATGCCCGACACCCGGATCGGCTCGAGGCCGTTGAGGTCGGTCGGGTTCGCGGTGACCTGACCGGTGGAATCGACCGGCCAGCCCTGCAGGTAATAGCCCGCGGTGTTCTGTAGGTAGCCATCGGAATCCGGCGTGAACTGGCCGGCGCGGGTGTAGTAATAGGGGTCGCGGGCCGTTGCGTCGTCGCTGCGTCCGCGCACGACGAAGAAGCCGTTGCCCGACACAGCAAGGTGCGTCGCGACCGACGAGGCAATCGACGAACCTTGCTCGCTCATCAGCGGCGAAGACCGGCTGGAGACGCCGCCCGCATTGTAGGTCGACTGACGGTTCTGGGAGTTAAGCAGCGAGGTGAAGTCGTTGCGGAGGCGCTTGTAGCCAACCGTGTTGACGTTCGCGATGTTGTCCGAAATCGCCGCAAGCACGCTGGAGTTGGCGCGCATGCCGGCTGCGCCGGCGAGCATGGCGGAGTTGATACTCATGGTCGAAGCTCCCAGAAAACCTGCAGGGCAGGGTTCGTGACTGTTGGGTTGGTTGGCCGCTTATGCAGCCAGACGGCGCGCTTCTGCGCCGGATAAGTCCTGTCGCGATTGCGACTAGTTCGTCGGCGCCGTCGTGTTGTTGTT
>CALMWO010000158.1 GCA_937873805.1 uncultured Hyphomonadaceae bacterium | reverse complement strand
CCGTCGACACGTTGAGGCGCGCAGCCTCAGCCTGACGCGGACGGATGATCAGTTCAGGTGGCGATACGCGCGACCTGAGCGATCGCATCCGTCGACACGTTGAGGCGCGCAGCCTCAGCCTGACGCGGACGGATGATCAGTTCCGGCCCCGGCGGGTCCGGCGAGAGGCGCGGGTTGCGGATGACCTTGTCGAGATCTTTCATCTCGTTGAGGAGGGCGAGCTGCGCCTTTTCGAGCGCCGCGCCGTCTTCGCTGGTCAGAAGGATGTTGACGTCAGAGCCCGTCGGGCCGCCGCCGCTCATCAGCGCCGTGACGCGAATGTCCGGGATCTGGCCAAGCTGCGGACGGATGACCTGTTTCAGCTCTTCGGTGCTGAGCTTGTGGTGATCGTCCATCACGAGGATGGCCGACCCCGAAGTGAGGCCCGCGCCGCCACCGCCGCCATTGGCAGCCGCGGCCTGTCCGCCTGCCCCGCCCGAACCGATCGAGATGAACACGTCCTTGGTGTCGGGCTGTTTCTCGAGCAGCTCGTTGAGCTGGGTGGCCGAGCGTTCCATCTGTTCACGCGTCGACCCCGGCGGGGACGAGATGTTGAACATGATGTAGCCGGGATCTTCCGTCGGGATGAAGCCGGCAGGCAGCATCATGGCGGAAACGCCGGCGCCGACCACGACGAGGCCGCCGAACACGGAGGCGATCAGCCGGTGCTTCAGCGCCCAGGCGAGCGTGGTCTCGTAAAAAGCCGGAAGCTTGCGCGCATCGATGTGCTGCTTGATGGGCTTCAGGAAGTACGCTGCCATCAATGGCGATACAAATCGCGCGACCAATAGGGAGAAGACGACGGCCACGGCGACGGTGATGCCGAACTCGATGAAGAACTGGCCGGGCATGCCGCCCATGAAGGAGGTCGGCAGGAACACCACGACGATGGACGCCGTGGTGGCCAGAACGGCGAGACCGATCGCGTCGGCGCCTTCCATGGCGGCGCGGAAGGGCGTGTAGCCTGCAAGCGTTCGCTTCTGGATGTTCTCGATCTCCACGATCGCATCGTCGACGAGGATGCCGATGACGAGCGTGAGGGCGAGCAGCGTGACAACGTTCAGCGAGAAGCCGAACCACGAGATGACCCAGAAGGTGGGGATCAGCGACAGCGGCATGGCGAGCGCGGCGATGACCGTCGCGCGCCAGTCGCGCAGGAAGAGGAACACAACGAGGGCTGCGAGCAGCATGCCTTCGATCAGCACGTCCTGCGTCGCGTGGAAGTTTGCCTTGGTGTCGTCTGTGATCGAGAAGATCTTCGTGATCTTCAGGCCCGGATTGGCTTTCTCGAGGCGTTCGATTGCGGCGTAGGAGCCGTTCTCGACGTCCACCTCGGAGGCGGTGTCGACCTTGATGATGTCGAAGCCGACGACCGGGCGGCCGTTGAGGCGCGCGAAGGCGCGGATTTCGGCCGAACCGTCACCTACGTCAGCGACGTCGGAAAGACGCACATAGCTCTGGCCGCCGCGCAGCGGCACGGACAGGTTGCCGAGTTCAGCGACGGTTGCGGTTTCGCCGATCACGCGGGTGGTGATTTCCGAACCGCCGACCTGCGTCATGCCGCCGCCATAGTTGCGGTAGGAACGCTGCAGCGCGTTGTTGATGTCAGCCGCCGTGACCCCGATCGCGCCCATGCGCACGGGGTCGAGCGTGATGTTGATCTCGCGGTTGACGCCGCCGACACGGCTGACCTGACCGACGCCGCGCACGGACTGAAGATCCCGCGCGATCGTGTCGTCGATGAACCATGAAAGCTCGGTCTCGGTCATCGAGGGATGCGAGACGGCGAATGTCATCAGCGAGCCGCCGGTGAAGTCCAGCGAGTTGACCAGCGGGGGCTGGATCGATGTCGGGAGCTGGTTGCGGACCTGGTTGACGCGCTGCTCGACGTCGTCCTTCGCCTTCTGGAGGTCGGTGCCGATCTGGAACTGGATGATCGTGGTCGACACGCCGAGCGTGACGCTGGACTGCAGAAGCTCGATGTTCGGCAGGCTGGCGATCGAGTTCTCGACGATGCGCGTGACCTGGTTTTCGAGTTCGGTCGGCGCGGCGCCTTCCTGGATGACGGTCGCGACGACCATCGGGAAGGCGATGTTGGGGAACTGCTTGATCGGCAGTCGCGAATACGAATAGAGGCCCGCCACCATAAGGAGGGTGAAAGCCACGATTACGGGGATCGGGTTGCGGATCGCCCAGCTTGAAATCGGGAGGTTCATCGTGAAGCCCTCGCGCTAGGCGCTATTTGGAACCGGGAGCGGCGGGCGTCGCCTGGGCGACACCATCTTCGACGGGCTGGATGACATCGCCATCAAGCGTGAACGACGAACCGACAGCAAGCACGCGGGCGCCGGCGGGCGGGCCCTGCACGAGCTGAACATAATCGCCCGTGCGTTCACCGAGCTTCACCGGCGTCTGCTTCACCTTGTTGTCGTCGCCAACGAGCATGACGGACGGACCGCCCGCTTCGTAGCGGATGGCGCTGGCCGGAACGGACAGTGCGCCATTGGACGAGGAGCCGAAGCGGGCTTCGGCGAAAGAACCGGGACGCAGGGCCTTGTCGAACGGCAGCTGGATGCGGGCGCGGCCAAGGCTGGTGTTCTGGTCGACGCGCGGGGAGACGAAGCGCACCTTGCCCTCGATCGCCTCGCCCGTGCTGAGCGTGACGGTGGCGGGGCTGCCCTCTTTCAGGAGCGCGAGCTTCGCGTCGGGCATTTCGGCGTCGAGTTCGATCAGGCCATCGCGCGAGATGCGGAAGTAAGGCGTGGTCGCGCCGCCGGAGATATCGCCGGGGCGGATGGCGCGCTGGAGCACCATGCCGGCGACAGGCGCGCGGAGCGTCATGCGCGACTGGCGCACTTTCATTTCATTGACCTGCGCCTGCGAGGCGGCGAGCGAGGCTTGTGCGCCAGCGGTTTCCATGCGGCGCTGTTCAAGAAGCTCCTTTGAGAAGGCGCCTTCCTGCTCCAGCGATTCAGCGCGGGCGAGCTGGCTTTTCTTGAAGTCGAGCGAGGCTTGCTGTGTGGCGAGCGTGGCTTCGGCCTGCGCGATCTGCGCCTGCAGCAGCGCGTCGTCGAGCTTGGCCATCGCCTGACCCTGCTTCACCCAGTCACCTTCGTCGACATAGACGGCGGCGACGCGATAGCCGGGAAGTTCGGAGCCGACGGCGGCTTCTTCGCGCACGACGAGGCGGCCCGAGGCGACGAACTCGTCTGCCAGGTCGCGCATTTCGACGCGCGTGACGCGCATCGCCTGGGAGTCGCCGGCGGCGGCGGGCTTGGCGCCAGCCGTTTCTTCGGCCGGGGCCGGCTTCTGCCCGCACGAATGCAGGGCGAGCATCATGAAGCCTGCGCCGGTCACCAGGGCGACTGAAGTCAGGTTCTTGCGCTTAACCATCTGTTTCTGTCCTTGCGCGTCCGGGGAGAAAATCTGGAGATCTTTGTGTTTTGACGGGCCGTCTGAAGCGGCCTGCGGCTTCTTCTTGAAGACGAATGACGACAGCCAGATGCTACCTGATCTATCGGATTTTTCGACTTTTAGGTCGTTTTTCTTAGAAAAAACGCCCGTATTGTCGGCGGCGGCAGGGGCCGCGGCCGAACGTTCGGGCGTAAATCCACCGTCGCCCGCTGAAACAGCAGGCACAGCTTCGCCGCCGGCCGGGGTATTGTTAGGGAGGTCCATCACACCCAACTCGGAAACTATAGCGTTTCCCTATCTCATTCTGTTATACGCTGCAAAGGTAGGGATCGCGTTAAGTCGATCACGTTTTGCCCATCTGGAGCACCGATGCAGGCCGTCTCAGAACCCGGGAACAGCATTTCGCCACGCGAGCGAATTCTGGCTGCGGCCCGAAAAATCTTCCTGGATGGCATGCCTGAGCACGCAACGATGGACGCCGTGGCCCAGCAGGCCGGCATGTCCAAGAAGACAATCTACCGGGAATTCAAAAGCCAAGTTGAGCTGCTCGGCGCTCTGCTGCTCGAAAACGTTGCGGACCTTGGGGACTTTCCTCCGCCCAAATCCAGCGAGGAGGTTGAGGTCGAACTTTACGGCATACTGGTTCGCATGGTGACGCACTTCACCAGCCCGCGCTCAATGGCGCTGGCACGCCTGATCATTTCGGAAGTGCGCCGCTACCCTGAACTGATGAATGCGTCGAAGCCGAAGGGCTTCCCGCGCGAGAAGCTGGCCAACTGGCTCGCCTCGTCTGTCGTGCGC
>CALMWO010000157.1 GCA_937873805.1 uncultured Hyphomonadaceae bacterium | reverse complement strand
CGACGAAGGTGCAGGATTATGTCGGTCGCGCCGGCTCGGGCGGCACGCCGATCAGGAAACTGTCCGATATCCCGCCCTTCAAGTGGATCGACCTCGCCATCCTCGTTCCCGCATGGATCGCCATCGCCGCCTGGCAGATCATCGCGACGGCAGGGACAGTGCCAGCAAACATGCTGGACCGTAGCGTGGCGATTATCGCGCTGTATTGCCTTGCCTTCGCAGGCCTCTACGGGGCGATTGTCTTCCCCATCCGCTATTATCTGCGCCATCGCCCGGTGCGTGATGCGCTCCTCAAATACCTGGCGACATCCGCCATGTTCTTCCTGGCGGGCGCCGGCGTCATGCTCAGCGGCATGGATCGCGGCTATCTCGAGGGCGCGGATTTCATGCGTTTCCTTGAGCTGTTCGCCGTCGCCTGGATAGGGCTCAGCATCCTCGCCTTCGTCATCTATGGCGTCCTTGCGGGACAACGTGCGATACGCAGCTTCAGGTCCAACATAAAGAAGCTCTGATCCCGTGCCACTTTCAAAGGCTGCCGCCGCTATTCCGCTGGTCCCCGCGGGGCTGGATCGCGCGGCCCATCATCGCCGCGATCCGCAGTGGCTCGATGCTGCGTTCAACTCAGGCAGCGCGCGCGTGCTGCTGATGCGCGAGGGCATGCTCTTCGTGGAAGGATCAGCCCCACCCTCCGCACCCTTGCAGATCGGCGCGCCCCTACCGCCCGGACGTCCCCTGCTCTGGCTTGGCTCGCAGGCGGGGATGCTCTCGCCCAAGGCCACACGCATCTTCCTCGGCGAGACGGTGAAGGGCTCGCCCGTCTTTGCACTGGAAATGCCTTCATCCTTCAATCTCGACAATTCGCCGATCGCCGGCCTCGGTGTGTTCGACGATTTCCGCGCCGCTGCTTCAGCGCTCGATGCCTTCAACGGCGGCTGTGCGGCAACCGCCCGCGCGCTCTTCGAATGGCATCGCCGCCACACCTTCTGCAGCAATTGCGGGGCGCGAACGACGATCGAAGAAGCCGGCTGGAAGCGGAAATGCGAAGACTGTGGCGTCGAGCATTTCCCGCGCACAGACCCGGTCGTCATCATGCTGGCCGTGCGCGGCGACAAATGCCTGCTCGGTCGGCAGAAAGCCTGGCGTCCCGGTTTCTGGTCATGCCTCGCCGGTTTCGTCGAGCCAGGCGAGACCATCGAACAGGCCGCAGCGCGCGAGATATTCGAGGAGGCCGGCGTCCGCTGCACAACGCGCTCGGACTATCTCTTCTGCCAGCCCTGGCCCTTCCCGTCCTCGCTGATGATCGGCCTCATCCTCGAAGCCGATGAAGGCGACATCACCGTCGATGAATCAGAGCTCGAAACCGCCCGCTGGTTCACGCGCGAAGAGACAGCCTCCATGATGGCCGGCACGAACCCGGACGCTTTCCCGCCGATGCCCTTCGCGATCGCTCATCACGTCATCAAGGCGTGGCTGGAACGCGGCTAGATCGCATCCAGCGCGACATCGTCCGGCAGCGGATCGATCATCCGCGCCAGTCGCGGATCGTCGAGCTGTTTGCGATAGACGTCTTCGTAAATGCTGCGTAGCCAGCGCTCGACCACATCGATTTCCACAACACTTGTCTCAGGCGCCGTCAGCGCGAGCAGCCACATGGGCGGTGGCGTTCCGAAAGCATCCAGGGGCAGCAGGTAGTCCAGCCCACGCAGCCTCCGGCATCCTAACCGGCCGTAGAATTTCAGCCGCCGCGCCTGTTCTTCGGTTCCTGTGTCAGCGTCGACCTCAACCAGCGCAACGCGGCCTGCACCAGCCGTCAGCCGGCTCGCCTGAAACAGCTGCGCACCGATGCCATTGCCCCGCTGCGCTGGGGCCACGGCTGCGTATTCGTACAGCCAGAAATAATCCTCTGCCGGAACATAGGAGACAGCGAGGCCGACCATGGCCTGTCCGCGCATGGCGACAAGGAAGCGATAGTCCGGTCGCGCAGCCAGCGCCCGGAATGACTCCTCGGAACGTTGCTCCGACAGAACGATCGCGTCGTGATAGATCGCAAAAGCCTGATCGAGATTATCGGTGTCGTGCGGCGACAGGGGGCGGATAACAAGTTCGGTCAAATGATCCTCCGTCCCCATCCCTGAGCCGATCCTTGCACTGCGTCGCGCGAAAACGAAAATGCCTCCGCGATCACTCGCGGAGGCATCTCATATCAGACCGCTCTCTTGCGAGAGGGATCGTTAGAAGCTGCGAACGTACGACAGCGAGTACGCGTCGACTTCGCCAGCGTCATAGTCGTGACGGGTCCAGTCGCCGCGGATGCCGTCTTGCGACGTCAGGTTCCACTGGGCGCCGGCGCCGTAAGCAAGACCATCGTCATCACCGCCCGGCGACGTTTCGATGCGGGCGACGCCCACACGGCCGAAAATGTCGAATGACGGATTGATCGGCAATTTGCCGACGGCGAACACGCCGATTTCGCTATCGAGTTCGGTGCCATTGTCATCAGCAACACCGATCGAGCCTTCGCCTTCGACAGCGAAGTTCGGTCCGAAGCCAACGCCAACGCGACCGGTGATGCCGCCGAGGCTGGCGCCGCCGTCACCTTCGAATTGGGTGTAACCGCCGGAGACGTAGACGTTCGAGGTCTGGGCCTGGGCGGACATAAAAGCCGGGGCGACGAGCATCGACGCTGCGGCGAGGGCAAGTTTCAGTTTCATGGGGAAGACTCCAGTTGTTTCTGGAGCAGGTTCCGAAGGGATTGCGTGATCCCGCCGGTAACACCCGCTCTGGTTTCAGTTCTGAGCCGACCCGGCGTCCCCGCAGGAAGCGTCCGTCCCGGTCCATGTATCCACCCAGCGTGAGGTCGATATGCAGCCTAAATAGGCGCCGAACAAACCAGTTCCTCTGAGGTCGAAGATTAAAGATCACGGGGTGGCGCCAACGCCACACAAAGATGAACGAGCTAGGATTGCTTCAGGATTTGTGTTCGAAACATGGCGAATTCTACGCGCCCACCATCTAATACTTATCGATTATTTGAGGCACCCGAAAATGCCGATTTTTCAGCGCAAATCGCCTTCTCACGCGCATTCATGGAAACGCGCGGATGCGATTTCCGCTCCCCAATTGTGACATTGGGAGGGCGACAACCGTCATGGCCGGATTGTCATGGTAAATGGAGTCTTACGACCGTCCCGGCGCCGTCGAGCGGTAGGGGTGCGCGGGAAAGACGCCGAGGTGGCGAACCTGGGTCGAGAAGAACCCCAGCTCTTCAAGGGCGCGCTGAACGGCCGGATCATCGGGGTGGCCTTCGACCTCGGCATAGAATTGCGTCGCACTGAACGAACCGCCGAGCTGGTAGCTCTCCAGCTTGGTCATGTTGACGCCGTTGGTGCAAACCCGCCCATCGTCTTGTAGAGCGCCGCCGGCACGTTGCGGACTCGGAACACGAACGCCGAGACCCAAATGACGCCCGGCGCTTTCTCCGGCTGCACCGCATCGCGGCTCATGATCACGAAACGCGTTGTATTATGGGCTGCGTCTTCAATGTTTTCGGCCAGAATATCGAGCCCGTAGACCTCCGCCGCCAGACGCGGCGCCGTCGCGGCCTGCGTGGGACCCCCCAGATGGCGCACTTCTCTGGCGCGGCCCGCCGTGTCCGAACTCGTCTTGGCGACGATCCCCCGCCCCCGCAGGAAGTTCCGGCACTGGCCCAGACCCATGATGTGGCTGTGGGCGGCCTTGATGTGCTCCAGCTTGGCCCCTCGTATGCCCATCAGCTGGAATCGGATGGGCATGAAATGTTCGGCAATGATCTGAAGCGGCGACGTCGGCAACAAATGGTGGATATCCGCCACCCGGCCGGCGATCGAGTTTTCCACAGGGATCATGGCCAGCTCGGCCTCGCCGCTGGCCGCAGCGGCAAACACGTCCTCGAACGTCGCGCAGGGCAACGGCTCAAGGTCCGGATAGACCTCGCGGCAAGCGATATGGGAGTTGGCGCCCAGCTCCCCCTGGAAGGCGATCTTGTTCATTGGGCCTCTATGCCCCCAGCCAGCCGAAGAGGGCAACCGAAATAGGGGGTTAGCCGATCTGACTGTGCGTCATTTCGCCGGGCTTTCTCTGGTTGCTGGGCTCCAGCTAAAATGCAAGAAAGCCCCCCGCGTGCGGGCGCGAATCGACTTTTTGGGGCCCCGCTTTTTCAGGGACTGGAGCACGGTCAGACCATGAGTGATCTGGGCTTCAACAAGATTGCATTCTGCATCCTCGGGACCGGCCTCGCGCTGATCGGCCTGAACGAGGCCTCGCATTCCCTGTTCCACACCGCGCACCACGAGAAGCCCGGCTATCTCGTCGACGTGCCCGAAGCGCACACCGGCGGCGAAGCCGTTGTCGAAGGGCCGCGCGACTACTTCACCCTGATTTCCACCGCCGACGTCGCGAAAGGCGAGGAGCAGCACAAGAAGTGCCTCCAGTGCCATACGTTCACGCAGGGCGGCGCAAACCTCCAGGGGCCGAACCTCTTCGGCGTGCTCGGTCGCGATATCGCCTCGCACGCGGGCTTCAAATACTCGACCGGCGCCGGCTCGCTCACCGAGCATGAAGGCAACTGGACTTACGAGAACCTCGATCACTTCATCGAGCGCCCGAAAGGCTTCGCTTCGGGCACCGCGATGAACTTCGCCGGCATCAACAGCCGCCTGACCGGCCTGCAGGATCGCGCGAACCTGATCGCGTATCTGCGCACGCTCGGCAGCGAAAGCGTGCCGCTGCCCGATCCGCTTCCGGCTTCGGCGACCGCTCCGGCGGATGGCGCTGCTGCTCCGGTTGATGGCGCCGCTCCCGCGGCTCCGGTCGATGGCGCAGCTCCTGCTGCCGTTCCCGGCGCGACCCCGGCTGCTCCCGGCGCTCCGGCTCCGACGGCGCCGACAACCACGCCAGCTCCGGCCCAACCGGCGCCTGCTCCGCACTAAGTTTCTGCCGTCGCCTTACTCGGACGCATGACAGACCGCTTCGATGTTGTGCCCGTCCGGGTCCAGCACGAACGCGCCATAATAGCTCGCGTGATAATGCGGCCTCGGGCCAGGCGGGCCGTTGTCGCGGCCGCCTGCGGCCATCGCGGCGCGATAGAACTCGTCCACCTTCGCCCGGCTCTCTGCTGTAAACGCGACATGCAGCAGCTCGGTCGCGCGAGCCTGCTGATTGATCCAGAAATACGGCTTGCGACCTTCGCCATAGCCAAGAAACGGCGTCGAGCCGGTCTCGGCGGCCGAAACATCCATGATGACACTGATGCCCAGTGGTTTCAGCGCCTGGTCGTAGAACACCCTGGATCGTTCGACGTCTGTCACCTTCAGTCCGATGTGATCCAGCATGATCGCCTCCCTGTGGCGGCCCAGACTGCGCTTGGCTCACACCGAAGTCACGTGGCGTCGTGAAGGATGATCCCCAGCGTATGCCGCGTGCCTGAGCGGAGGCGACTGACGCCGTGGCGCATCTTCACGCGATAGATGCCTTTCGCGCCCCGCACCGGCCGCTCGTTGACCGCGAAGATCACGCCCTGCCCCAAGCCCAGCGGTGCAGCCTCGACACGCGACTGCATGCGTGGCCGCTGCTCCGTCAGCACGAACTCGCCGCCCGTGAAATCCTCGCCTGGGCGCGACAGCAGCACCGCCATCTGCAGCGGAAACACATGCGCCCCATACAGATCCTGATGCAGGCAGTTGAAATCGCCGGGGCCATACTTCAGCAGCAGCGGCGTTGGCCGCGCCTGACCCGCCGCGTGGCAGGTTTCCAGAAACTCGGCGTGCGTCGGTGGGAAGCGCCCCTCCCGCCCCAGCGCTTGCTCCCAGCGATTGGCAATCGGGGCAAGCTGCTCATACAGCGCGCTTCGCAGCCGTGCGATCGGGTCGGGAAGCGGATAGGCAAGATATTTGTACTCGCCCCGGCCGAAGCCGTGCCTTGCCATGACAACTTTTGAGCGAAACAACGCTTCATCGTCATAGGATTTCGCGAGCTGTTCGCACTGCTCAGCATCGAACAGCGGAGGCGTGATCGCGCAACCAACCTCATCGATCTCCCGCTCGATCGACGCCCAGTCGAAGCTGGCCAGTGTCTTCTCCGGTGTCACGCGCGCCCCTGACATTGCTGCGCGCCACGTCACATGAAGGCGCCAACCCTGCCGACGCGTTTCCGACGCCGCATTGCGCAAGATTTACCGCTGCTTGGCCCCGCCAATAACCAGCGCCACTGCCTTGCGGCCCACTGTTGGCAACGCAGCCAACGCATCTTCTGATGTCATCCACTCGCCAGCGACCTTCGCGCGCGCCGGCGCCTCAGCGCGCCACACGTCGAGTTTGAGCGCGAAGTGCGTGAATACGTGGCGCACTTCACCGACGCGCTGCCAGTTGAATTTCCCCGGCGCGCCCTCCAGCGGATCGTCCAGCCTGGCTTCGCTCCACGCGCTGCCCGGCGGCATCATCATGCCGCCCAACAATCCGCTCGGCGGTCGACGCACGAGCAAGACCTCGCCCCCACGCGCCAGCACGAACGCCGCGCCGTATCGCGTCGGCGTCGCCTTCTTCTCGGCTTTCACCGGGTAGCGATCCGGATCGCCTTCCGCCCGCGCCGCGCACATCGCGTTGAGCGGGCAAATCAGGCAGTTCGGCTCGCGCGGCATACACACCGTCGCGCCCAGATCCATCAAAGCCTGCGCCAGATCGCCAGCGCGTATCGCAGCAGGCAAGGCATCGGCCATTTCCTGCGCGCGAGCGGCAATCACCAGCTTGGCAGCGCGCCAACCCTTCTCCGTGCCATCCGATCCGATCGCCCACAGCCGTGAGACGACACGCTCGATATTCCCATCTACTGGCGCAATGCGTTCGTCGAATGCGATCGAGGCAATCGCTGCAGCCGTGTACGGACCCACGCCGGGAAGCTCGCGCAGCCCTTTCGCGTCCTGTGGAAAACTTCTGCGCTCCGCCACCGCTTTTGCACAGGCATGGAGGTTGCGCGCGCGGCTGTAATAGCCCAGCCCGGCCCACGCTGCAGACACGTCCTCCCAGCTTGCCGCCGCCAGCTTCTTCACGGTCGGCCAGCGCGACCGGAAGCGTTCGAAATACGGCGTTGCATGGGGAATTGTCGTCTGTTGCAGCATCACCTCGGACAGCCACACGAGGTATGGATCGGGCTTCACGCCCGCATCACGATCCTCTGGCCCGACACGCCACGGCAGCACCCGCGCATGTCGCCGATACCAGCGATCCACTGCGGTTAGCATCTTCCTGAGGCTGTGAGTGGTCATGAAACCCGAAGACTGACTGCCTCAAGACTATCTGCCCGAGGCCATTCCGACGAAACCAGAATACTGGCAAGAAGGCTCATGACGATCGACTGGGACCAGCGGGAAAAGGAGCGCGAAGCCGAAGCCCGGCTGGCGCAGACCCGCACCATTCCGGTCTATCGTCCGGCCCGGCCAATGGGGGCTGCTGTTACCCGCGCCCTGCGCCCCCTTTTGAAGAATGCCGGCCCCGCTCCCGAAACGCTTCAGTCCCGCTGGAGCGAGATTGTTGGCCTGCGTCTCGCCGCCATAACCGAGCCGGTTCGGGTATCCCGCGCCAAGGATGGCGGCGTGCTTCACCTGCGGGTTACGTCGGCCGCGGCCCCGATCATCCAGCATGCCAAGGATCACATCCTGGAGAGGGTGAACCTTGCCTCCGGCTCGAAAATCACCTCGCTCAAACTCATCCAGACAGCGCCGCCCAAGCAACTGAACCTCGTCATTCCGCGCCCCCTGACGCCAGAACAGCGTGAAGCGCTGGTGAAACACCTTGCCCCCGTCCAGAACAGGGCAATCCGCAACGCCCTCGCCCAGCTTGGCGAAGCGGTGCTTACAGGCCAGCGCAAAGGCTAGCCACCTGACGGCAAGCGTTGACCGCAGGCCCGCCTTTGGCCAAAACCGGTTGAAATCTCGAGGGGAACGCCCAATGTCCGCCCACGCCATCCGCCGCCTGTTTACGCCGGTCTTCGCCGCGACCCTCGCGCTGGCGGCCGCTTGCTCCGAGCAGAAGCCACAAGCCGGCGCATTCACGCCCGTGCCCGTGACCCCGGTTCTCGGCGACGTTCCGATTGGCGACGCAAACGCGCCTGTCACCATGATCGAATACGCCGCCCTCACCTGCAGCCACTGCCGCGACTTCTGGAAGTGGGAACTGCCGAAGCTGAAGGCGCAATACATCGACACCGGCAAGGTGAAGCTGGTCTACCGCGACATGCCCATCGATGCCGAAGGCATGGGTGTGCTGTTCGCATCAGTCGCGCGCTGCGGCGGCGAAGCGAAGTATGTCGATCTCGTCGACGAGTTCTTCACGCGCCAGCACGATCTGCTCACCGCAGCCCAGCAAGGCGGCGCCGGCCCGATCATCGCGGAGATCGCGCAGAAGCACGGCGTCACGCGCGAACAGGCCCGCACCTGCATGGATTTCCAGCCCGAGCTGAAAGCCTCGATCGAGAAATCCGGTAATGATGGCGAAGCAATGCTGAAGGCCGCCGGCATGCAGGGCCGCGTGACGCCCAGCGTGTTCATCAACGGCGATCACGTACCGAACCCGACCTGGGAATTGATCGTCGCCAAGATCGAGGAAAAGCTGGGCAACCCAGCCCCCGCTGCTGCTGGCGCAACAGTCGCACCGGCGGCTGCAACGCCGGCGCCCGCGGCCGCTCCGGGCGCAACGCCGCCCGCGACGCCGCCATCGTAGCGCCGGATGGCTCTCGCCCGACTGGCCTTCATTGCCGCCGCGCTCGCGCTTGCCGCATGCGAGCAACCGCGCGAGCCTGAGCCTTACAAGACGGTCGAGATAACACCCTTCCTCGGCCAGCCGATCATGGGCGATCCCAACGCGCCCGTTCTGATCACCGAGTATGCTTCCACGACTTGCGGCCACTGCCGCGCCTTTCACGAGCAAGTCTTCCCGGAGCTGAAGGCGAAATACATCGACACCGGCAAGGCGCGCCTCGCCTGGGTCGTGATGCCGACGCCGCCGCAGGCGATCTCACTCGCCGGCGCCGCCATCGCGCGCTGCGCAGGCGAGGACAAGTTCTTTGCCGTCATTGACGATCTGTTCGATCACCAGAACGAGATCATCGAGTCCGGCCGCAATCCCTGGCGCCTGCAGAAGAACTTGCGCGACCTCGGGGGCCGTCACGGGCTCAACGCGGATCAGGTTGGCACCTGCATCGACGACAAGGCGCTGATCGAAGTCACGCGCAAATACGTGCAGGAATCCCCGGCCTTCGTGACCTCGACGCCGACCTTCCTCATCGGCGGCGAAGACGTGGAACAGACAATCGAAGCCCTCTCCGCCGCCATCGACGCGGAACTGGCAAAGCCGCCCACGCCTGCTCCGCAATAGCGCGCGGCGCAGCCAATCATCGCCCCGCTGGCGACAGCCATTGACCCCGCCCGCTGTTCCCCGTAGAGGCGCCAAAAGCCCGGATTTTGAAGGGCCAAACAGGAACCCGGCTTGCACCTGATCGGCCTCAAGATCGCGGGCTTCAAGTCCTTCGTCGATCCGGTAGATGTGCCGATCGAGGAAGGCCTCACCGGCATTGTCGGTCCGAACGGCTGCGGCAAGTCCAACCTGCTCGAAGCGCTGCGCTGGTCCATGGGCGCCACATCGGCGCGCGCCATGCGCGGCGGCGAGATGGACGACCTCATTTTCTCCGGCACCGATCAGCGCCCCGCCAGAGAGATGGCGGAAGTCACCCTCATCCTCGACAACGCCGAACGCTCGGCCCCGGCCGAGTTCAACGACGAGGACAAGATCGAGATCCGTCGCATGCTCCGACGCGGCGCGGGCTCGTCCTACCGGATCAATGGCCGCACGGTCCGCGCGAAGGACGTGCAGCTCCTGTTCGCCGACGCCTCAACGGGCGCGAACTCGCCCGCGCTCGTCCGTCAGGGCCAGATCAGTGAACTGATTGGCGCCAAGCCACAGAATCGCCGGCGTATCCTCGAAGAAGCCGCAGGCATCGGCGGTCTCGCTGCCCGCCGCCACGAAGCGGAGCTAAAGCTCAAGGCCGCCGACGAAAACCTCGCCAAGCTGGCCGACATCATGGCCGAGGTTGAAAAGCAGGCGAACTCGCTGAAGCGACAGGCCAGCAAGGCGCGCAAGTATCGTACACTGTCCGAAGAGATCGCTGCGCTTGAAGC
>CALMWO010000156.1 GCA_937873805.1 uncultured Hyphomonadaceae bacterium | reverse complement strand
GTATCCGATGGGGTGAGCCACGGCGCCGAAGGCGCGATTTGGTCCAGTGGACCAAATCGAGTGGCGAACGCCCGAGCGCAAGCGAGGGCCGGGCCGAGCTAAACGAAAGCTCGCAGAAACATGAACTTTCCGACCGCTCGACTTAGCTGACTATAACGGTATTCTGCAGGTCTATGGCGTACACGCTCATCAATGCGCGCCCGGCTGGAAAGCTGGCCACAAATGCCTCGCCCACCGCGCTTGCGGCCGGGCAGGGCGCACTTGTTGATTCTCACAATCGCCGCGTTACCTACCTCCGCCTGTCGATCACCGACCGCTGCGACCTTCGCTGCACGTATTGCATGCCCGAGCGGATGACCTTCCTGCCGCGCAAGGACGTGCTGTCCTTCGAAGAGCTGGATGAGCTGGTTACGGCCTTCGCCAGCTTCGGCGTCAACAAGCTGCGCATCACAGGCGGCGAGCCGCTGGTCCGGAAGGATTTCATGGAGCTGATGGCCCGCTTCTCGCGCCATCTCGGCAACGGGCTCGACGAACTTACACTTACCACCAACGGCACGTTGCTTGCCAAATATGCCGGCGATCTTTCCGCCATCGGCATCCGCCGCATCAACGTCTCGCTCGATACGCTGAAGCGCGACCTGTTCGAGAAGATCGCCCGCCGCGATATGCTGGATGACGTACTGGCCGGCATTGATGCCGCCATCCGCGCGGGCATCAAGGTCAAGATCAACACGGTGGCTTTGGCCAACGTCAATGAGCAGGAAATTCCAGATCTCATGCGCTTCGCGCACCAGCGCGGCGCCGACATGACGCTGATCGAAACCATGCCCATGGGCGAAGCCGAGACAAATCGCGAGGAAGATTTTCTCTCGCTCTCGAAAGTTCGCGGCGATCTCGCGAGCCAGTTCACGCTCACCGATCTCAACTACACGACCGGCGGTCCGGCACGTTATGTTCGTGTGGAAGAAACCGGCGGCAAGCTCGGCTTCATCACGCCGCTCACGCACAATTTCTGCGAAAGCTGCAATCGCGTGCGCGTCACCTGCACGGGCCGCCTGTATACCTGCCTCGGTCGCGAAGATGGCGCAGACCTTCGTGAGGCTCTCCGCACCGATCCGTCAGGCGGGCTTCTGCGTGAAGCCATTCTCGGCGCCATTGAGCGCAAGCCGAAAGGCCACGACTTCGACGCCCAGCGCCTGACTGCGCCCGCATCGCCCCGCACCATGTCGCATACCGGCGGATGAGCGGCGCCGTCCTTCTTTTCGGCAGGCTCAAGGATGCGTTTGGCGCTTCTTCCATTGCTATGCCGGATGGCGTCGGCACGGCTGCTGAGCTGCGCGCCATGCTCGCCCATCTCAATCCTGATCTCGCGGAAACCCTGCGTTCAAAAGCCGTCCGCATCGCCGTGAACCAGACACTGGTCGCCGACGAAGCCGCAACTCGCATCACGCCGTCTGACGAGATTGCGCTGCTCCCGCCATTGAGCGGCGGCTAGACCGGCGGCGCCACGCGTTCCACCGGCCCGAACGCTTTCTCGAAAGCGGCCTTCAGCGCCACATCCACCTCGTGCATCGGGATCAGCTGACCGAGATCGGCAAGGCTGGTCACGCCCAGCCCCGGATCGCTGACCCCGCAGGGTGTGATCCCGCCGAAGTGCGACAGGTCCGGCTCCACGTTCAGGCTAATGCCGTGATAGCTCACCCAGCGCTTTAGTCGCACGCCGATAGCCGCGATCTTGTCCTCGCGCCGCGCGCCGCCCGCCCTGCTGCGGTCCACCCACACGCCGACGCGCCCTTTCCGCCGCTCGCCCTTCACATTGAAGGTTCCCAGCGTCCCGATGATCCAGTCCTCCAGCGAGCAGACGAACTGCTTCACATCCCGTCCGCGCCTGGTCAGGTCGAGCATCACATACGCCACGCGCTGTCCGGGCCCGTGATAGGTGAACTGCCCGCCGCGCTGAGTGTCGAACACCGGAAACCGCTGGGGGTCGAGCAGGTCGCCCTCCCTTGCGCTGGCCCCGCGCGTGTAGAGGGCGGGGTGCTCGACCAGCCAGACCAGCTCGCCGGCCCGGCCCTCCGCAATGGCCGCCGCACGCGATTCCATCGCCGCGACGGCTTCGGGATACCCCACAAGTCCTTCAGAAATGGCCCATCCAGTGGTCATTAACTTGTCCGAAATCCCAAACCGTGACTCTGCTTCCGTATATCGGAGTAGTCTTGTGCAGTCTCAACTGGGCCAAGTTGGCGTCGAGATCACTGTCCTTCTGGGCCGGTCGCTCATGCCCATGCAGCAATTGCTGCGCATGGGCCGGGGCGCCGTCATCCAGCTGGATACCCACGAGAACGACGAAGTCTGGATTCTGGCCAACAATCACCCTATCGCCCGAGGCGAATTGATCATCGAGAACGACAAGATCTCCGTGAATATCACCCGGTCCGCCCAGGTCGAAGATTACTTCGCCACCGAGCAATAGCCCCGTTTTACAGAGCTTTGCGCCCTCGCAAGCCTCCCCGACATTCTCACTTCACAAGCTGCGAAACCCGGCTTATACGGCGCCCTTGCTTCGGCGTGCGGCCGTGGCGGAATTGGTAGACGCACTACCTTGAGGTGGTAGCGCCGCAAGGCGTGGAAGTTCGAGTCTTCTCGGCCGCACCAGCAACTTCAACAGAGAGAACGCCGTTCGGGGAGGAGGTCGCGATGAATGACACCCGCGACCCGAACGCGTCCGATTCCGTGCCCGAGGGCGTGGAAGCCACCGGCGTCATCTCGCCTGCCTTCATCGCCCAGTTCGTCGGCGCCGTTGGCGACGGCGACAAGCCGTATCTTTGGCGCACGGTAAAAGGCCTCCACCCCGCCGACACCGCGGACTTGCTGGAAC
>CALMWO010000155.1 GCA_937873805.1 uncultured Hyphomonadaceae bacterium | reverse complement strand
GCCGTCGCGCTTGGTGGCCCCGATGCGGGCATGGTCTTCGCCCGGCTCGCGTTCGATGAAGGCGCGAACTTCTTCTCCCTCGAGCACCATGTTGCGGTAGTGCGCGGAGAGGCAGCCTTCGGACAGGAAGCGTTCGCCCCAGATGGCTTCGCCCAGCGGCGCGAACTGGCTGAAATGCGTGGGGCCTTCGATGGGGCCCGCCTTGAAGCCGAGCTTCTGCGCCATCGCATCGTCGTGGACGGAGAGGTGGTTGTCGTAGGATTGCTCCAGCAACATATTCACCGGCTTGCGCCACGGGCCAGCGAGGACCTGTCCGATGGTTTCGAGCGGTGTATCGAAGGCGCGGGTCATGGGCGGTCTCCTAGGGTGACTATTGCAACCCCGGAGCGCGAAGACCAGCGGCGTTGGCGAACGGCGGATTTCAGCCCTACATAGGGAGTCGAAGGAGACCTTCCATGGCCACGCCCCTGCGAATTGATTTTGTTTCTGACGTTGCATGCCCCTGGTGCGTGATCGGGCTGCGGTCATTGATGAAGGCGCTGGAGGCGGTGGGCGATGATGTGGAAGCGGAGATCCATTTCCAGCCATTCGAGCTGAACCCCGACATGGCGCCGGAGGGCGAGAACACGACTGAGCACGTGATCAAGAAGTATGGCTCGAACCCCGAACGGTCCGCCGCGTCGCGCAATGCGATGAAGGAGAGCGGGGACGCGCTGGGCTTCACGTTCAACTATGGTCCGCAGAGCCGGATCTGGAACACGTTCGATGCGCATCGCCTGCTGCATTGGGCCGGGGTGGAGGGGAGGCAGCTTGAGCTGAAGGAGGCGCTTTTCAAGGCGAACTTCACGGATCAGCTTTCAACCAGCGATCATGAAGTTCTCGTTGGCGCGGCGAAGGCGGCGGGCCTGGACGAGCGGCGGGCGCGGCAGGTGCTGGCGTCGGGTGAGTTCACCGATGAGGTGCGGCGGGAAGAGATGCTGTGGCGCAATCGCGGGATCAGTGCGGTGCCGTCTGTGATCTTCAATCAGCGCTGGATGGTTCAGGGCGGACAGCCGCCGCAGGTGTTTGAGCAGGCGATCCGGCAGATCGTTTCCGGCCATGCCGAGGAAGCTAGGGCGTAAGAAAAAGCGTGCGCTCGCGGGCGCGACGTTTTGCAAGCGCCTGCATGACGATGCCGTTCATGCGGTTCCACAACAGGAAGGCGTTGGCGGCGCCGGGGCGATCTTCATCATTTATGCGCTTCACGATCGATGAACCGCGCGTCTTGTCGCTGCCGACATTGTAGCAGAACGCCACCATCGCGCTGAACTCGTTGAGGGTGACGGGGATCGTCACGTAACGCTCGATCGACCCTTCGCACCAGTGCAGGTCCTCGACGAGGAAGGCATCGGCTTCCTCTTCGGTGATGGTGTCTTTTTCGCCTTCGAGCATCAGGTGACCATAGCCGATGAGCCAGAGGCCGCCGAGTTCGTAGGCGTCGAGTTGGAGCGTTTCTTCTTCCTTGATGATCTGAACCGCGGTGTGGTTCGTGTTGAAGACGCCGGGCATCTGGTAGATGGGTTGTGGTTCGAGCGCGTCGAGGAAATTGACCTCGGCTGTGAGCGGCACAAGTGGAATGCCGTTGGCGGTGGGGATCACATCGGCCTCGACATCGGGCGCGAGGGCTGGGGCGGGCGCTGCGGCGGGAATACTCGGCGTGGCGATTTCACGGGCGTCGGATGCGCGGCTGCAGCCGATCAGCATGATGGCGGCGATCGCGGCGATGCCGGCAAGCGATCTGGTCACGTTCACGCCTCCCACGCGTTTTCGCTGGGCGGCAGACAATCATAAGTCGCGATGTTGTAAAGCAGCGGAGGGCAGTCTGCCTGCATGACTTTTGCGCAATCGGAGGGTAAGGGCGGGGAGTGAAGATTCCCAAGCTCCTGATCAGTACAGTGGTTCGCGGCGCGCAGCGGGGGGAGAGCCATGGCGGGCTCTATCTCGTTGATATTGCGGCGCGAGATGTGGAGCAGGTTGCGGACTGGCGCAGTGAAGCCATTGATTTTTCCGGGCAGGGCGGAGATCGCGGGTTGCGCGGGATCGCTGTGGCGGGGCAGGAGATTTTCGTTGCAGCCAGCGATGAAATTTTCGCGTTCGACCCATGGTTCCAGGTGGTTGGGTCGTGGAAGAACCCGTACCTGAAACACTGCCACGAGATATCGGCGCGCGATGGCAAGCTCTATCTGACGGCGACCGCGTTCGATGCCGTGCTGCGCATGGATGTGAAATCGCGGCAGTTCGAGTTCGGGATGAAGATCGCGAACGAGGGCGGGGTGATCAGTCTCAAGTCTTTCGATCCTCGTAAGGCCGGCGAGGTGGAGACCAGCAATCTATATCACCTGAACAGTGTTCGTGCGGAGAAAGACTGTCTCTTCGTGGCGGGGCGGAAAATGCCGGCGCTGGTGAAGATGACGGAGACGTCGATCGAGATGGCGGCGGGTTTGCCGCGTGGGTCGCACAACGCGCAGCCGTTTGGTGATGGCGTTCTTTACAATGACGGCGATGGGGATGCTGTCGTTTGGTCGACCAAGGAGGAATGGATCGCGAGCGCCGTGCCGCGCTATCCGCGCGAGGCGTTGCTCGGCGCCGGCGGGGATATGGCGCGGCAGGGGTTTGGGCGGGGGCTTTGCGTCTTGTCGGAAACGCTGGTCGCGGCAGGATCTTCGCCGGCGACAGTATCGGTTCACGATCTGAAGGCCGGGCAGGTGGTGGAGACGCTGAACCTGACGATGGATGTCCGGCATGCCGTTCACGGGCTGGCGGTGTGGCCGTTCTGATGTGGGTGCGACCTCAGTCGCGTGGCGACTGGGGTAATGGGGAGTGGATATCGGCAGTCGGG
>CALMWO010000154.1 GCA_937873805.1 uncultured Hyphomonadaceae bacterium | reverse complement strand
CCTATGGGTGCTCGTCGCAGGCGCCGTCGCGCTGTGGGGCGTCTATCTGTATCTGCGCGGCAAGGCCTGGCTGTTCCGGGCGCTGGCGCTGACGGTGCTGGCGCTGGCGCTGGCGAACCCGCTGTGGATCCAGGAACAGCGCGAGCCGCTGAAGGATATCGTCGCGGTGGTGATGGACCGCTCGGAGAGCATGAACTTCCGCGGGCGCACGGAGACGGCGCAGGCCGCTTACGATGCGGTGCGCAAGACGATCGACGCTGACGAGACGCTGGAGCTGCGCGTTGCCGAGACCGACCCGGGCGCGGATGGCACCGATCTTTACGTGGCGCTGCAATCGGCCCTGTCGGATGCGCCGCGTGAGCGGATTGCGGGCGCGATCCTGATTACGGACGGACAGATCCACGACGCTCCGGCGAATGCGGATGATGCGAAGCCGATGGGGCCGGTGCATGCGCTGATCGTTGGCGGCGATGAAGAGATCGACCGCAATATCGATATCCAGCAGGCGCCTTCCTTCTCGATCATCGACCAGAAGGTCGAGATGCGGGTGCAGGTGAATGATCCGACCGCGCAGACTGTGCCGGTCGACATCACGATCAATGGCGAGAAGCAGCCTTCGCAGAGCGTGAAGGTGGGTGAGCCGTCGATGATCTCGTTCACGCTGAAGCGGCGCGGCGAGAACCTTGTCGTGCTTTCGGTGGAAGGCATCCCCAACGAGCTGACGCTGGCGAACAATCTCGCCTCGGCGCGGATTTCAGGCGTGCAGGACCGCTTGCGCGTGCTGCTGGTGACGGGCGAACCGCATGCAGGCGCGCGGGTGTGGCGCGACCTGTTGAAGTCCGATCCGGCTGTGGACCTTGTACACTTCACGATCCTTCGGCCGCCGCAGAAATCCGACAATGTGCCGATCGAGGAGATCGCGCTGATCGCCTTCCCCAAGCCGCAACTTTTCCGCGAGAAGCTGGACGAGTTCGATCTGGTGATCTTCGATCACGAGCTGCGGCCTTCGGTTCTAGAAGAGCAGTACCTGGATCGCGTGGCGCGGTATGTGGAGCGCGGGGGCGCGCTGCTGATCGCTGCCGGGCCGCCCTATCCGGGCGCGTACATTCTTTACAACACACCGCTCGGCGGCGTTCTGCCGGGACGGGCGACGGGCGAAGTGGTGGACGGCAAGTTCACGCCGCGCCTGACCGAGCTGGGTAAGCGCCACTCCGTGACAGCGACGCTGCCGACCGAGGGCTGGGGCCCCTGGATGCGGTACATGAAGATGGATCAGGGCAATTCAGAAGCCCTGATGCAGACACCGGATGGGCATCCGCTGCTGCTGCTGAACCGTGTGGGTCAGGGGCGCGTGGCGTCGGTTATGTCTGACCAGCTATGGCTGTGGGCGCGCGGCTATGAAGGCGGCGGGCCGTATGCGGAACTGATCCGGCGCACGGCGCACTGGCTGATGAAAGAGCCGGAGCTGGAGGAAGAGCTGCTGGAGCTGGAGGCCGGCTCGGCGCCTGAAGTGACGGCGACGCTGCACACCATGTCGGATAGCCCGGCGGCCTTGTCGATCGAGGGGCCGGATGGCGTGAAGGTGGAGAGCCCGTGGTCGCTGGTGTCGCCGGGCAATTATCGCGCGGCGGTTCCGGCGAAGGAACTGGGGCTCTATCGGGCAACCAGCGGCAAGCTGAACGCCGTGACGCTGCGCGGGCCGACGCATCCGCGCGAATATCTCGACCTGCGTGCGACGCCGGACAAGCTGCAGCCGGTGGCGGCGGCGACGCTGGGCGGCGTGTTCAGGCTTGGAGCTGACGGTACGCCGACCGTGCCGCGGCTGGATCGCGTGGGCGAGCGTGGCAATGCTGCTGGCTCCGACTGGCTGGGCCTGCGCCAGCGCGGCGCCTATGCGGTGCGCGCGACGGACTCGACGACGCTGTTGCCGGGTGTTGTCGGCATGCTGCTGGCGTGCGCGTTCCTGATGCTGGCGTGGCGGCGCGAGGGGCGCTGAGGCGCCTCTTTCAGGACGGACTTCGTCCTTCGGTCAGCGCGGAACGCTGAGCTCGCCTTTGAGCTTCGCTGCGCGATCCGCGAGGTCGCGGATGAGGACGCGCTTCTGGTCGACGGGACCGGGCAGCAGGAAGCGACCGTCGCCTGCGGGGTGGAAGCCGAAGCGTTCGTAATATTCGTGGTCGCCCACCAGGATGACGGCGGCATAGCCCTGCTCGCGGCAGACGCCGATGGCGCGCTCCATGAGCTTGAAGGCGACGCCGTTACCGCGGCGACGTTCGGCGACGGCGATGGGGCCGAGGAAAGCGGCGCGGCCGCCCTCGCCGACTTTCACCGGCCAGACGCGGACGACGCCGGTAAGGCCCTCCGAGTCGATGGCGACGAGGCTGGCGTCCGCGATGGGAGAATTGCCTTCGCGCAGGCGCTCGGCTGTCTTGGCGAAACGGCCCGGGCCGAAAACGTCGTCATACAGAGCTTCGACGGCGTCCGAATGCTCCGGGGAATCTGGAACGATTTCGTAGGCTGGGATCGTGTTCACGGGGCGTAGGCTCCGAAGACAAGAGTGACGAACCAACGACCGCAGCTTCGCCTTTTGGCTCAGCCCAGGTCAGTGCATCACCGCTGGTCGCCGTCTTCCCCGTTCGGGGCCCTTCGCGCAGCCGGTTATTGGAGGGTGCAAATAGGGACGTTTGCCCCGGGGTGCAAGAATTTTTGTGTGACGGCCCGGCGTGTGGGAGCCGTGGCGGCGTGCGTATGGCGGCAGCGAGACTTGTGACAGGTCCGAGTTGTGGTCTCGCGCTTCCCTCGCCTTCGGCGCTGTGGTGGATTTGCCCAGCAAAATAACGAGGAGACAGTCATGGGCGTTCTTGAAGGCAAGGTCGTACTCATCACCGGCGGCGGCAACGGCATCGGACGGGAGACGGCGCTTCTGCTGGGGCGCGAGGGCGCGAAGGTTGTGGTGAACGATCTCGGCGGGTCCCTGCAGGGTGGCGACGAGGGCTCGGCTGGCCCTGCCGAGCAGGTGGCGCGGGAGATCCGGGCGGCGGGTGGCGAGGCGGCTTCGAACTCGGAGAGCG
>CALMWO010000153.1 GCA_937873805.1 uncultured Hyphomonadaceae bacterium | reverse complement strand
CGTCGCCAGCACGTGCTCGACTTCAGACGTGCCGATGCCGTGCGCCAGCGCGCCGAAGGCGCCGTGGGTGGAGGTGTGGCTGTCGCCGCACACAATGGTCAGGCCCGGTTGCGTGCGGCCCTGTTCGGGACCCACGACATGGACGATGCCATTGCGGATGTCGCCCATCGGGAAGAACTGGATGCCGTTTTCGGCAACGTTGCGCGCAAGCGTTTCCAGCTGCTCGCGCGCCTCCGCGTCCTTGACCCCGGCCATGCCCAGCGACTGGCCTTCGGTTGGCGTGTTGTGGTCGGCGACCGCGAGCGTCAGATCGGGTCGGCGCACCTTGCGCCCGTTGGCCTTCAGGCCAGCAAACGCCTGCGGGGTCGTGACCTCGTGGATGAGATGAAGGTCGATATAGAGCAGGCTCTCACCGGAAGCCTTGTCGGTCGTGACGACGTGGCTGTCCCAGATCTTGTCGTAGAGGGTGCGGGCGGAAACGTGTTCAGTCATGCCCGGCTATATGCGCGGGCAGGGGGCGGGCCGCAAGCGGGCGCGTCATCTCCGGCTGACGCGACAAAGACGCTTGCCCGGATAAGCCGCGCAAGGGCAAGAAGCGGGTTCCCCTGCTGCACCTCAAGGATCCTCGCCATGCCCGCCCTGTTTGAGTCTTTGAGCTTCAGGCGCGGTCCCGCGATGAAAAACCGTTTCATGCTGGCCCCGCTGACCAACCAGCAAAGCCATGCCGACGGAGTGCTCAGCGACGACGAATTTCGCTGGCTCACCATGCGGGCGGAGGGCGGTTTTGGCCTGACAATGACGTGCGCGGCCTCGGTTCAGGATGGCGGTCAGGGCTTTCCGGGCCAGCTTGGCGCCCATGACGACCGCCATATCCCCGGCCTCGCCCGGCTTGCCAGCGCCCTGCGCGCGCAGGAAACGCACGCAGTGCTGCAGCTTCATCATGCCGGCATGCGCTCGCCGGCCGCGCTGATCGGCAGGCAGCCCCTGTGCCCTTCGGCAAACGCGGAAACCAATGCCCGCGCCATGACGTTGGCCGAGATCGAGCAGACCCGGGACGATTTCATCGCCGCCGCCCGCCGCTGCGAGCACGCAGGCTTCGATGGCGTGCAGCTGCACGGCGCTCACGGTTATCTGCTGTGCCAGTTCCTGAGCCCTGAGATAAACCGGCGAGACGACCAGTATGGCGGCTCGCTGGAGAACCGTTCCCGCCTGTTGTTCGAGATCATCGACGGCGTTCGCGCATCATGCGGCCCGAATTTTAGCCTCGGCGTGCGGCTGTCGCCCGAACGCTTCGGGCTGAAGCTTGAAGAGATCGCCACCGTCGCCCAGCGCCTGATGCGCGAAGACAACATCGAATATCTCGACATGTCGCTGTGGGATGTCTTCAAGGAGCCCGAGGATGCGGCGCTCAAGGGCCGCAGCCTGCTGTCGTTCTTCACAGAACTCGATCGCGGTAATGTCCGCCTCGGCGCTGCCGGCAAGGTCATGACCGGCGATGGTTGCAAGCGCGCGATGGATGGCGGGCTTGATTTCGTTGTCATCGGCCGCGCTGCAATCCTTCACCACGATTTTCCCAAGCGCGTCGCCGCCGATCCCGATTTCAAGCCAGCGTCGCTGCCAGCCTCCGTCGAGTATCTCCACCGCGAAGGTCTTGGTGACGCCTTCGTCAACTACATGCGGACATGGAAGGGCTTTGTGGCGGACGCGGCGTAGCCGATCTTGGGGGGCGGTGGCCTCATCTGGCCGCTGGCGGCCAGAACTGGCTCGACACATAAGGCCAGAACACCAGCACGCCAATTACCGCTGCTCCGATAGACGCAACCAGAACCGCGCCCGCGGCCACATCCTTCGCAGCCTTCACCGATGCGTGCAGCTCCGGCTGCACCACATCGCAGAGATGCTCGAACGCCGTATTCACGAGCTCTGCGGCCAACACGATGGCAATCGCCAGAACCAGCCAGCGCCAGTCATCCGCCGAAACCCGCCAGAGCAGGCCAAGCCCCACAGTGGCGATCGCCGCGACCAGCTGGATGCGGAAATTGTGCTGCGTAACCAGCGTGAAGCGAAGACCCTGCAGGGCGTGACGAACGCTCGCTAAGCGACGGCTGAAACTGAACGCTTCGCGCGGCTTCTGCATGCTCACACCCCTGTCAGCTTGATATCAAGGTTCGTCCGTCACGCCAGCGCTACTCCGCGGAATCCGGGTCGGGCCCGAACAGCGAATCCCTATCGGAATCAATTGCAAAGCTTGGGAGCGGGTGGGAGATCCGGCGCCATCCGTCCTCACCCGCCCGCAACTGACAAGATGATGCGGGATGAGCAACACATCCAATCTCCAGCTTCCGTACCTAGCCGTTGGGCAGGCCCAGAAGCACGTCACCGTCAATCAATCCCTCCGCCGCCTGGACGCCATCGTCCAGCTTGGCGTTGTTTCCGCCACCACAACGGCAGAGCCAGCATCGCCAGCCGACGGCGCCGTCTACATCGTGCGCGCCGGCAAGAGCGGGACGAACTGGTCGGCCTTCGGCAACTGGCGCCTCGGCTATTATCGCGACGGCGCGTGGGAAGAGATCAGCCCGCGCGAGGGATGGCTGGCCTACGTCCGCGATACGGATCGGGTGATGATTTACACCGGCGCGGCATGGACGGACATTTCCACGGTTCTGCACCTGACGGCGACCGACCGTCTGCTTGGCCGGGCGTCGGCTGGCGCCGGCGTCGCCGAA
>CALMWO010000152.1 GCA_937873805.1 uncultured Hyphomonadaceae bacterium | reverse complement strand
AAGCAGGCGCGCATCTCCGTAGCGACGCGGTATCGCGCGGGCTTCCGTTTTGCGTGGCATGACAGCCCGCGGGCGCGTGGTGCGCTCGAGATTTCAGTGACGGACAACGGGCCGGGTGTACCGGAGACGACGGTGGCGCGCGTGTTCGAGCCTTTCTTTACCACCAAGTCTGGCGGGGCGGGCATCGGGCTCGCGGTCGTCGCCGAGATCATGCAGGCGCATGGCGGCTTCGTGGTTCTTGATAATAGCGCGAGCGGCGCCTCCCTGCGCCTGCTGTTCCCAATGACGCGCCAAAAAGGAGCGGCCAAATGAGCGGTCCGACGATTCTGGTAGCCGACGACGATGCAAGCGTACGGCTCGTCATCAGTCAGACACTGGCCCAGGAAGGCTATCACGTCAGGGCGACCAACACGATGTCGGCGTTGTGGCGCTGGATCCAGGCTGGCGAAGGTGACCTGCTGATCACCGATGTCTACATGCCGGACGAGTCGATTTTTGACTTGCTGCCGCAGATTCGCCGGACACGGCCCGAGCTTCCGATCATCGTCATTTCGGCGCAGTCGACAGTGCTCACGGCCGCCATGGCGTCGGATCATGGCGCCTACGACTACCTCCCCAAGCCATTCGATATCGACAAGCTGGCGGAAACGGTTCGGCGCGCGCTGCAGAAGAAGCCGTCGCGTGGGCAGGAAACGACTGGTCGCCGCGCGGAGAAGGACGAGGCGCTGCCGCTGATCGGGCGCTCGAAGCCGATGCAGTCGGTCTACCGCGTGATTGCGCGGGTCATGAACAACGACCTTACTGTGCTGATCGAGGGCGAAAGCGGAACGGGCAAGGATCTGGCCGCCCGGGCGATTCACCAGCTTGGCAAGCGCAAGGCCGGGCCGTTTGTGCCGGTGAGCCTGGCAGCACTGCAGCGGGATCAGGTTGAGGACGAGCTGTTCGGCGGTGGGCGCGTCGATCGCGGCCGTCGCCGCGGCAAGGTCAGCGAAGCAGACGGGGGATCGCTGTTTCTCGACGAGGTCGGCGACATGCCGCTGGAGGCGCAGACGCGTCTCGTGCGCTTCCTGCAGGATGGTCGCTTTGCAACGTCAGGCGATGATCTCGACGTTCGGATCATCGCTTCGACCAAGCACGACCTGCGGTCGCTGGTTGATCAGGGGCTGTTCCGCGAAGACCTCTATTATCGTCTCAACGTTGTGGCGCTGCAGCTGCCGCCGTTGCGTGAACGGAAGGAGGATATTCCTGATTTGGCGTCCGCCTTCCTTGTGCGGGCCAAGAAGGAAGGGCTGCCGGAGAAGCAGCTCGACAAGAGCGCCTATGACCTGCTGGTCGCTTACGACTGGCCGGGTAACGTGCGCGAGCTTGAGAACGTCATCCGCCGTCTCTCGGCCTTGAGCCCTGAGCCAGTGATTTCCGCCCGAGAGGTTGAGCGGGAGCTTCGGTCGTCGACTCGCGCTGTTGCCGGCGAGCGGGAGTTCGAAGCGGAGATCGAGGCGCTGCTGTCGCGGCATTTCATCTCGGCCCTGTCAGCCGATCCCGACAAGGACCCGGATGGCGGACAAATCTACCAGACGGTGATCGAGCAAGTGGAGCGCCCGCTGATCAAGCTCGCTCTCGCCGCCACCAGCGGAAACAAGGTGCGTGCAGCGGCTTTGCTGGGCCTGAATCGCAATACGTTGCGCTCCAAGATCAACGGTCTTGGCGTTGGTGGGGACGACTAAGTCTCCTCAAGGGCGAGTGAAATCGCCGGCGCACCCGCCGCCCGTGTGGTGTGACACCTGAGCAGCTTAAGTCTGTTGCATCCCTGCATCAGAGTGTGCTTTGCTCGTCACACAGTGTTGCTTATCCGCCGCAGTTAGCGCTGCAGAAGCGAGCCGCGACACCGGGTGATTAAGCGCCCCGACTGGAAGCGCCCCCCGTTGGTCAGGTGGGGGAGGGCGGATCCAGTCAGGCCAGCGGGTAGAGTACATGCCTGACACGGCAACAATGACCGACGCGAGGGCGAGGCTCGGAAGAGCCACCTCGAACACGTTCAAAGTGCTCTTTGGCCTCGCGGCGGTTATCGCGGCAGGCGCGACCTATGTCGCGATCACGGACTCCAGCCCAGGCGCGGCAGCCCAGCCAGGGCTTCTGTGGTTACTGATTGCGAACCTTATCCTGATCGCCAGCATTGCCACCGTCCTCGGCATGCGGGTGTTCCATCTCGTCAAGGAAAACAGGGAGACCGAGGGCGGCGCACGCCTTCGCCTCAGAATTATCCTGCTGTTCTCGGCGGCGGCCGCCATTCCAACCGTGATCGTGGCGGGCTTCCTCGCTGTTGCGATCAATCGAAGCGTCGAAGGCTGGTTCGGGGCGCCGGTTCGCAACATCGTGGCCAACGCGCAGGCGGCGGCCAAGGCATCCGTCGACGACGTGAAGGAAGACGCCACGACAGAGCTCGCGGCGATGGTCAATGACCTCAACACGCCGGACTATGTGTCCGCACTTCAGAAAAGCCCTGAAGCGTTTCGTGTCGACCTGCTGGGCGGACAGGCTCAGTTCCGCGATTTTGCGCGCGCAACGATCCTGTCGTCGGACAAGAACCGGGTCAGCGAATGGGCGGCGCCCGGCGCGCTGCCGTTCCGCATACCAACTGACAAATGGTGGCGGGATGCAAGGGAGGGCGCCGTGGGCGGCATCGTGGACGAGAAGGAAGTGATCGCCTTCATCAAGTTGAAGGCTTATCCCGACGCCTATCTCTACGTCTCCAGGCCCATCCCACCCGTACTCAGTCAGCGGCTTGCGCTGATCGACGCAGACAACCGGCGACTACGAGAAGCCGAGGTGCGGCGTGACAGTCTGGCGGTGGTGCTGACGCTTTCCTATGTCGAGGCGGCGCTTCTGATGCTCCTCGGCACTGCATGGCTGGGTATGACGGCCGCTTCACGCATAGCGTCTCCGATCGGGGCGCTGGCTGGCGCTGCGCGGGCCGTTCGCGATGGCGATCTCTCGGTGAGAATTCTGACACCGGCCGTACGAGACGAGATCGCGGATCTTTCCGACGCATTCAACGAAATGACAGATCGCCTGTCGCGGCAGACAGCGGCGCTAGACCGGGGACGGATCGACGCCGAGACGCGCTCTGCATTCATCGAGGCGGTGCTGGCGGGCGTCGAGGCGGGCGTTATCCGGATCGACAAGAACCTCAAAGTGACGATTGCCAACGCATCGGCGCAGACATTGCTGGACTTTGTTCAGCGTTCGGGTGCGTCAACGGATCTAGCTCAGGTTGCTCCGGAGTTCGTCACAGCAGCGCGGCGATCGATAGAGACGGGGCAGTCTGTCGATACGAGCTTCAAACGCCCGACCGACGAAGGCAGTACGATGCACCTGCAGGTGCGGGTGGCGCCCGAGTATGATGGCGCGGGCGCGGTCATCACGTTTCACGACACGACGCGGCTTGTTCTTGGCCAGCGGCAGGCAGCGTGGCGGGACGTGGCGCGGCGCATTGCGCATGAAATCCGCAACCCTCTGACGCCCATCCAGCTTTCAGCGGAGCGGCTGCGGCGTCGATTTGCAAACCAGATCACGACGGATCGAGAAACATTTGAGAAGTGTACTGACACCATCACCCGTCAGGTCGCTGACATCGGGCGCATGGTCGAGGAATTCTCGGGCTTCGCGCGGATGCCCAAGCCAACCTTCGGC
>CALMWO010000151.1 GCA_937873805.1 uncultured Hyphomonadaceae bacterium | reverse complement strand
CCACACATCCACCTTGGCAAGGTCTGCATTCAACACCAGCCGGTCGATCTCGTAGGCAAACTGCATTGCCTGCGCCGCCAGCTCATTATTGATGTGTGGCCCGGAATAGGCCGCCGCGCTGCGCGTCTCCGGGCTTCGATAGGGGATCTCGGCATAGCCTGGCCCTGCGTCGATCCCGTTCGGCGCCATCAGCAGCCGGGGCTGGCGCGCCTCTGCATGTCCCACGCGCTCATACCATTCCGCGATCACGGCGCGGACCTTGGCCTCGTCCTCCGCCGTCTGCGAGAATGCCGGGGCTGCTGTCATCAGCGTGAGTGCGGTAAGTACAATGAAACGCATGGAGCATTCCCCCTCGTGCGAAGGATGCTTCCAGATCGGGGCGGAAGTTGGGAGAGACTAGCGCGTCGCCGTTTTCAGGGGAGGGCCGGCGTCCGGCATCAGCGAATGCACGAAGTCACGGAACAGCTCAGGCCTGCGCACGAAGTCCGCCAGCGGCAGGTCTTCCTTGCCAACCGCCTTGGGCGAGCAATCCACGCCGGCGTTGATCAGGCTCTTCACCACGTCGTCACGCTTGTCGCTGCCAGACACCACAGCCACGCGGAACTTGCCCATGCTGGCGATGCGCGTGACGGTCGCGTCTTCGTCGGTTGAGTCCGGAAGCATCAGGTCGATCACGACGAGATCAAACCGCTCCAGCCGCAGCTTGCGCTCGGCGTCCATCAGCGAAGTTCCGACAACCAGGTCGATGCCATAGCGCTTGCGTGATGCGGCAGTTGCAGCCGCCGTCAGCAACTCGCCGGCACGGGCGTGATCCTCCACCCACAAGACCTTCATGCACTCCCCCAAGTCCTATTATTGCCACCCGGCTTTCCGACCAAAGGCGTCGAGTGGCGTTACTGATTTCCCCAATACACGTTTCGCAACCGCAAAAAACTCTTCAAGTTATTTTCGCATGATAGCTGTTACGAATGGTTAATAAGTCTGGCCCGTCTGCTAAGCTGAGCGACGGGAAGGGGTCAGTATGGCCGAAAGCGCAGAAATCGCCGATCGCGGCCTTGCTGCTTTCATCGACGACGAAACCCAAAATGGGCACATCGTCGATGTGATGATCGAAGAACGGTGCCCCAGCTGGGTGAAACACTGGTCCTGGCCGGTCGTTCGCCCCGTCCTGTTCTCCATGCTCGGTTATCGCAAAGCGATACGCTGGGCCGACGAGATCAAGAAGCTGCCGTCGGGCGACGCCTGCTTTGCTTACCTCGACAAGGCGCTGGATCTCCGCGTGACGTCGACAGGCCTCGAGCATGTGCCCCGCACCGGCCGCAACGTCATCGTCTCGAACCATCCAACCGGCCTTGCAGATGGCTCGATCGCACTCGCCGCGCTCAAGCCTGTCCGCACCGATGTCGAGATCATGGCGAATGCCGACGCCTGCCGGATCAACCCGAAATTCGCTGATGTCATCATCCCGGTCGAATGGGTGCAGGACAAGCGCACCATCGCCAAGACCAAGGAAACCCTGCGCCGCGCCGCCGCGACCTTCGCGGCAGAACGCCTGCTGATGATCTTTCCATCAGGCGCGCTGGCGCAGATGCGCGATGGCAAGCTCACCGACGAACCGTGGCTGCCAACCGCCGTCACGCTCGCCCGCAAGAACAAGGCGCCGCTCACGCCGTTGCACATCAACGGGCGCAACTCGGCGCTCTATTACCGGTTCTGCAACATCAACCGCGAATTGCGCGACATCACGCTGTTCCACGAACTGCTGAACAAGCAGGGCGACAAATTCCACCTCACCTTCGGCCGGCAGATCCCGTGGGAGCAACTCGCCGGCGATCCGCAAGCGGTGACGGACCATGTCCGAAATTATGTCGAGAACATCCTCCCGAATGACCCCGAGCGCCCGTTCGAGCCGCTGAATACGGCAGGGTAGCGCGCATCTGTGGCGCGTCCCTTCACGCGCCGGATTCCCGTGCCTAGTGTACCGCGCTTCCAGCGTAGCGAGTCGGGGACGCAGCCGCGGTCATGAAACAGTTTCTCCGCTTCTATGGCGCGCCGATCGCTATTGTGCTGTTGGGCCTGCTGGTCGCCTTCCTGTTCATGGCGCCGCCGCCGCCGAAAAAAGTCGTCATTGCAGGCGGCGCGGCGGGCGGCGCTTATGCGGCGACGGCGGAAAGCTATGCCAAGGCGTTGCGCGAGCAGGGTGTTGAAGTCGAGATTCTGACGACAGCCGGCTCAGTCGACAATCTTGCGAAGATCAAGGCGAAGCAGGCCGACATCGGCATCATCCAGACTGGGCTGGCTGCAGACTTCGGCAGCGAAGGCGTGCGCTCGCTGGGTGCGGCCTTCTACGAGCCGCTCTGGGTCTTTCACCGCGCCGATGCCGCCACGGTAGAGCTGCAGGATATCGCGGGTCGCCGCGTCGCGATCGGGCCGGAAGGTTCGGGTGTCCGCGCGCTCGCTACGCTTTTGCTGACCGAAGCGGGCGTGACGCCGGACACATACACCGCCAGTCCGCTCGCGGGCCAGGCCGCCGCAACCGCACTCAAGGCCGGTGAAGTCGATGTGGCGCTTGTCGTATCCGGTCCAACGACGAACTGGATCGCCGACCTGATCGCAGACCGCAATGTCGCGCTGCTCTCGATGCGCGAAGCCCATGCGCTGGCGCGCCGGCATCCTTATCTTGATGAAGTGACGCTCTATCGTGGCGTCATTGATCTCGCCGCCATCCTGCCGAAGGACGACGTGACGCTGATCGCCCCCGCCGCGCAGATCGCCGTGCGCGAAGACCTTCATCCCGCCATCCAGTCGCTGCTGATCGAAGCGGCCTTCCGCGAACATGCAGGCGGTTCGCTGCTGGCCGATCCGGGCCGGTTTCCAACGGCGGAACTATCCGACATCGCAATCTCCGAAGAAGCCCAGCGCTACTACAAGAACGGCCCCAGCTTTCTGCGTCGTATCTTCCCCTACAGTGTCGCCAATTTCTTCGAGCGCGCCTGGGTGCTGGCGATCCCGCTCATCACGCTGCTCATTCCGCTGATCCGCGCCGCGCCGCCACTTTATCGCTGGCGCATCCGCCGCAAGATCTATGTCTGGTACAACAACCTGCGCGAGCTTGAAGCTGCGGGCAGGGCGGCGGAGACGGCGGAAGATCGCACAGAAGTCCGCGCCAAGCTGGCCGACCTGCAGGCCGAAACCGGCAATGTCGAAGTGCCGGTAAGCTATACCGACGACCTCTATCGCCTGCGGGCGCATATCCGGTTTGTAGCCGAACTGGTCGACAAGCTATCGGCGCAGGAACGCCACGCACGGATCTGACATGCTGCTGCGCTTCTTCTTCGATGCTGGATCTGGCATCTGCCTTTGGGCTTACGACGCCGAAGCGAAGGCGCGCTTTGGTTATCCAGTCGAGTCAGAGATGCTCGACATTCCGGCAGAGCTGCGTGCGCAGATCGAACAACTCGTCACCGACTATGACGACACTTTCCCCTGGGATGATCCCGGTAGCGGAAATGTGGTCGAGCCTGACAGGACGATGTTCGGCTATGAAGAAAACCCGCCCTTCGTGACGCGCGTGAGAGAGCTGCTACCGCTGCTGCGCGCGGCGCTGCCGGATATTACCTTCGAAAGCGACTATGAGGACTAGGCCTCAGCCAGATCATGAAGTCGGCCTGATCACGACAATTGTACCAAGAATTTAGACGCACGCGTACGCAAAGCGGCGTAGCACTGGTGCAAACAAGAACACCAGAAACGTCCCCTCGCCCTAGCAATGACCGTCTACCGTAACGTCGCGTCGCTTATTCTGGCGGTCATGCTGCTGCAGGCCGCATCCGGCATTCTCAGCGTGTCGACGCCGCTGGCGCTCAGCTATATGGGCGCGTCGTCTCTCGGCGTCGGCATGGTCGCGGCGGTTTTCTCGGCGGGCTTCATGGTGGGTGCTTGGTTTGCGCCCGATATCGTCCGCCAGATCGGCCATATCCGCGCCTATTCGGCTGCGGCGGCGATCTACGCCGTTGGCATCCTGTCGATGGCGCTCGCCTTCGACCCCGTCGCCTGGGGCATCTTCCGGCTGTTTCAGGGCGCGGCGTCGGCCGTGATGTTCACGTCTGCGGAAAGCTGGATCGCCGATTCGACGCCCCGCTCGAAGCGCGGTGGCGTCATGGGCCTTTACCAATTGATGCTGAAGGTCGCGCTTTCCTGCGGTCCGTTGCTGATTGTCGAACACGCGGCGGATGACATTCGCCCGTTCATCTGGGGTGGCGTTCTGATGACGCTTGCCCTGATCCCGCTCTGCGCCACCCGCCGCGCCCAGCCCGTGCTGCCCGATCGTGAAGCGCTGACGCTCGCCGGGATTTTCAGGATCCCGCCCGCAGCGCTGATGGGATCGATCGTCGCTGGCGTCTGCAACACCGGCGTCACCAGCCAGCTACCGCTTTACGCCAAAGACCTTCAGCCGGGCGCCGCCGGCGCATCCGCCGCCACGCTCTACATCGCCGCCATGATAGGCGGCACGATCACGCAATGGCCGGCGGGTATCATCTCGGACAGGATCGACCGCCGCTTCGTCGTCGCCACCCTGGCTGCGATCGCGCTCGGCGCGTGCATCGCGCTCTATCTCACGGCCGGGAAGGTCTCGTTCTCTATCACTGTTCTGCTCTCCGCCCTGTGGGGCGCTGGCGCACTGTCCTTCTATTCCGTCTCGGCTTCCCACGCGACGGACCGCACGGAGGCCGGCCAGATCACGCAGGTCATGTCGGGCATGCTGTTCATCTGGGCTGGCGGATCGGTTCTCGGACCGCTTCTCACGGGGGTCGTCGCCGATACCAGGGCCGGGCAGCCCGGCGTCTTTGCGGCGGTCGCGGTGGGCTATTTTGCCCTCATGACAGCCAATCTCTGGCGGCTTTTCGTCAAAGATCGCCCCGATGCCGCACATCGCCAGCCCTTCCAGCCTGTCAGCTCGACAAGCGTTGTTCAGGGCAAGGTCGCCGACGATGCGGAGCGCCCGGCCACGGCTGATTAAGCCGCCATTCCGGGCATCCCAAAACCGTCCGCGAAAACAGCAAAACGCTCACATTGCCTAAGGGCGCCCCATGCGCTAAGCGCCACCCACGCAGAGCCAGCCGTGGCTCTCCCTTGAGGGGCGAATTCCATGAACATCCACGAGCATCAGGCCAAGGAAGTCCTGAAATCTTTCGGGGCGCCGGTCGCTCTGGGTGTCGCAATAACATCGGTCGATCAGGCCCAGGCCGCGATCGACGCGCTGCCAGGTCCGCTCTGGGTGGTGAAATCCCAGATCCATGCCGGCGGCCGCGGCAAGGGCAAGTTCATCGAGGCGGCAGCTGGTGAAAAAGGCGGTGTCCGCCTTGGCTTCTCGAAAGAGCAGGCGCTCGAGCACGTCAAGGCCATGCTCGGCAACACGCTGGTGACGGCCCAGACCGGCGCCGGCGGCAAACAGGTCAACCGCATCTACATCGAAGATGGCGCTGACATCGAAAAAGAACTCTACCTGTCGCTGCTTGTGGATCGCGGCACCGGCAAGGTCGCCTTCGTCGTCTCGACCGAAGGCGGCATGGACATCGAAGCCGTCGCCCACGACACGCCCGAGCGCATCACGACGCTCCCGATCGAACCGTCGACCGGCGTGACAGACGCTGACGCCGCCAAGCTCTGCGATGCGCTGAAGCTCTCGGGCGAAGCCCGCAGCGACATGATCGGCCTCTCCCGCATCCTCTACAAAGCCTTCGTCGAGAAAGACATGGCGATGCTGGAGATCAACCCGCTCATCGTCATGAAGAACGGCCGCGTCCGCGTTCTCGACGCGAAAGTCTCGTTCGACGGCAATGCCTTGTTCCGCCATCCGGATATCGTCGCCCTGCGCGACAAGACCGAAGAAGACGAAAAAGAGATCGAGGCCTCCGCCTGGGATCTCGCCTACATCGCGCTCGACGGCACGATCGGCTGCATGGTCAACGGCGCCGGCCTCGCCATGGCGACGATGGATATCATCAAACTCTACGGCGAAGAGCCCGCAAACTTCTGCGACGTCGGCGGCGGCGCCGGCAAGGAGAAGGTGGCGGCTGCTTTCAAGATCATCATGAAGGACCCCAAGGTGAAGGGCATCCTCGTGAACATCTTCGGCGGCATCATGAAGTGCGATGTCATCGCCGAAGGCGTGCTGGCTGCTGTGCGCGAGACCAATCTGGCGGTTCCGCTGGTTGTCCGTCTGGAAGGCACCAATGCCGAACTCGGCAAGAAGATCATCAAGGACTCAGGCCTCAACGTGGTCCCCGCCAACGACCTCGACGACGCCGCCCAGAAGATCGTCGCCGCCGTCCGCTGACGTGGGATTTGATAGGGGCGCGCCGACGGGGCAATTGAATTAAGAAAGCCGCCGAATGTCAGTCAGTCATCTGTTGAAGCGGATGGCGCGCCCTTTGCAACAGGGCGTCCGTTAGGCCGTCCAAGCATCCCGTCTCGCCGTGGTCCCACTAATGATCCCGACGAAGCCCATGTGGTCGGCTATGTGTTTGGGGGGGCGAAAATGGCGGTAGACGAGAAACAAAGACTGCTCGGCCTGCAGGCGCTTCGCGCGTTCGCGGCGGGCATTGTGGCGCTCGGCCATGTTGGAAGCGAATTCGACAGCACGTTCGGATTCAGCACAATAAAGGACCTGCGCCTGGGCTTCTTCCACTCTGGGGTGGACGTTTTCTTTGTCCTGAGCGGCTTCGTCATGGTTTACGTGTCGAGCGGCTCGTTCGGAAGGTCGGGCTA
>CALMWO010000150.1 GCA_937873805.1 uncultured Hyphomonadaceae bacterium | reverse complement strand
CTGGCCGACGTGAAGGGACCGCTGGCCCAGATCATTCGCGGCAACGCGGCGGCTGTTGCGGACTGACGGGCTTCAGTCCTGCGGCGGCGCTGACGTTTCCGCGCGCTTGAATTCCTTCCACGCCCCGCCGCGTTCCTGCTGGAAATAACGGGCAGCTCCGCCATCGGTCGCCGCCTTGTATTGCTGGCGGGCCTTGGCGCGCGCGGTTTCATCACCGCCGTCGAACACCACCATCACGCGCTCGAAACTGGCGTCTGCAACATCCGAACCGTCGAGAAGCAGCGCGACCTTCGCGCCGTTGGTTGCGACAGCTTCGGTCGACAGCAGCACGGGATGCTTGTCGGCATCGGTGCGGGCGCGGCCATGGGGAAGGAATGAGTCCTCGCGAAAGGACCACAGCGTCTTGTTCAGACGCTCCAGCGTGTCGTCATGACCAACCACGACGACGCGCCATTTGCGATCGAGGCACTTCTCGATGAGCGGAGCGATGGCCGCGTCGAGCGAGGTGTGCTCGATGTGGTAGAACCACCACTCCGCGGCCGCCATTCCTTAGTCCTCGTAGTTGTCGGCGATAAGCCGGTCGAGGATGCGCACGCCCCAGCCGGTGGCCCAGGTCGGCTCCAGCGGATTGTCATTGCCCGGCTTCCACGCGGTACCGGCGATATCAAGGTGAGCCCACACACGGCCATCATCGATAAAGCGTTGCAGGAACTGCGCAGCCGTGATCGATCCCGCATTGCCGGCATTGCCGATATTGCGCATGTCGGCGACTTCGCTGTCGATCTGCTTGTCGTAGCCCGGCCCAAGGGGCAGACGCCACACCGGCGCGGCTTCCGCCTTGCCTGCGGCAGAGAGCTTGGCGACCAGATCGTCGCTGTTCGAAAACACGCCCGCATACTCGTTGCCGAGCGAAACGATGATCGCGCCCGTCAGCGTTGCGAGATCGACCATCGCTTTCGGGTTGAACTTCTTCTGCGCATACCAGAGCACATCGCAGAGAACGAGGCGGCCTTCGGCATCCGTGTTCTGGATCTCGATCGTCTTGCCCGCAGCCGCCCGCACGATATCGCCCGGACGCTGCGCATTGCCGTCCGGCATGTTCTCGACGAGGCCAACGAGGCCCACGACGTTCGCCTTCGCCTTGCGCTTGGCCAGCGCCATCATCGCGCCGACGACAGCAGCCGACCCGCCCATGTCGCCTTTCATGTCCTGCATGCCGGGCCCCGGCTTCAGCGATATGCCGCCCGTGTCGAACGTGACGCCCTTGCCGACAAGCGCGACCGGCGGCGCTTTCTTGTCCTTGCCGCCCATCCACTTCATGACGACCAGGCGCGAGCCCCGCACGGACCCCTGCCCCACTCCGACCAGCGAGCCCATGCCCAGCTTGGTCATGGCCGCAACGTCCAGCACTTCGATCTCAAGGCCGAGCTCGGAGAGCTCCTCGATGCGATCCGCATAGCTTTCCGGGTGCAGCACGTTCGGCGGCTCGGACACCAGATTGCGCGCCAGTTCGATACCCTCAGCCTTCGCCGAAAGCGGCGCGTAATCCGAACGTGCGCCAGCGGCGCTGTCGGTCACGACCGAAACGCTGGCCAGCGTTGGCTTCTTCTCGGCCTTCAGCGTGAGGCGGTACTGGTCAAAACGGTAGGCGGCCAGACGCGCGCCGAACGCAAGGTTCGCCGCCACGCCGCGATCGGGAGCGCCCACGATCGACAGGGACTTTGCGCCACTCACAAGCAGCCGCTTCACCAGCCCGGCCGCGGCTTTCTGCCAGCCCAGTTCGCTGATCGCCGTTTTCTTGCCGACACCAGCGATCATCACCCGCGAGGCATCGCTCCATTCGGGCGCCAGTATCTCGATAACCTGCCCGGCCCCGCCCTTGAACGGCCCGGCCGCAATCGCGCGACGGATGGCCGCCTCGGCGGGCTTGTCGAGCGCGGATGCGAACTCAACGCCCTTGTCGCCTTCGTAAGCAAGGTAGGCGACTGCATCGCCCGCGGGTTCAGCGGAAAACTTGATCTGCATGGAGATGTTCAGTCCTGACTATTGTCTACACACGGTCATCGACGTACTGCCCGGACACCGCTAGCACTGGGCTTGGCCGCGAGGCCATGCCTCTGGCGCCAGGCGCCGTCCTTGGGTTTCCGCATGTCAGCGTTTCAACGCTATCTCTTTCGGAACGTGTTGAGAACCCTGCTGGCGATCGTCGGCGGTCTTGCTCTTATTGCGCTGCTGACGCAAGGCCTTGCGCAGGATCGGCTGGACCTGATCATCGAGAATCGCCAGTCGGTTGTGGTCTATCTGTGGGTGTCCGTGCTGGCGACGCCCCAGATCATTTCCCTTCTGATGCCTATCGCCCTGTTTATCGCAACGGCAGCGGCCCTGAACGTGGCCCACCGCGACAACGAGGTGGTCGTGGCGCAGGCCTCCGGCATGTCGAACTGGCAGGTTGCCTCGCCTGTGCTGCGGCTGGCGACTCTGGCGGCCATACTCCACCTTGGCCTGAACCTCTGGATACAGCCGGGGGCCTCGCGGGAACTTCGCCAGACCGTGTCGGAGGCGTCGACCGATCTCGCCTCGTCGCTGGTGCGCGAAGGCATGTTCATGACGCATGGCGAGGGCCTCACAACCTTCGCCGGGCGCGTCAACGGCACGGAAATCACCTTCCTTGTCGCCAATGACAGCCGCGACCCGAAAAACGAGGCGACCTTCATCGCCAAGACTGCATTCGTATCCGAAGTCGAAGGCAAGCCGACGCTGATCCTGCGCGATGGACAGCGCCAGACCCTCCGCAGCAATGGCGCGCTGGAGTCGCTGACCTTCCAGCAATCGCCGCTGGAGCTGGGCGCCTTCGTCAACGACCAGAAGGCGGTCGTGATGGAGGAGTCAGACCGCTTCCTGCCCGAACTCTTTTTCCCCGACATGAACAATTACTACGACGTCAAGAACTCGGAGGCCTTCCAGGCGGAAGGACATGCGCGGATGGCGGCGCCGCTGTTGAATGTGGCGATGGCGATGCTGGCCATCTTTGCCGTGCTCGGAGGAGACTTCAGCCGGCGCGGATATGCCAAGCGTATTGCGATGGCGTCCGGGGGGGCGCTGCTGCTGCGTCTGTTGGCGTTCCAGACCACGGCAGCCGCGGCTGACGACTCCGATCTGAACTATCTCCAGTATGTCCTGCCGATGTTCGTCATCGGCCTGGTCTCGTTCTTCTACTTCGTGGTTCCAGCGTTGAAGCGCAGGCGTTTGCGCGCGCCCACGCCAGCCCGGATGAGGGCGGCCTAGGCATGGTGATCGCGGGACGCATACAGCGCTACATCTTCCTGCAATGCCTCATCTCGCTGATGATGACGCTGGGCATCATCCTGCTCGCCATCCTGCTGGTCGACGTGGTCGAACAGGTGCGAACGGTGGGCAGCCGCACGGAGATCGGGATCGGAACCGCGTTCCAGCTGACGCTGATGAAAACGCCCGGCCTGTTGATGGAAACCCTGCCCTTCGCAATGCTGGTGGGATCGATCCTCACCTATTCGCAACTCAGCCGGCGCAGCGAGATCCCGGCGGTGCGGGCGGCTGGCGTGTCGGCATGGCGCTTCCTCGGGCCTGTGATGGTTCTGGCGCTCGTGGTCGGCGCATCGATGGTGATGATCATCGACCCGCTGGCAACGCGCCTCAATCAGGACTTCCAGGCAGAGCGCGAACGGCTGCTGGGCAACGCACCCGCCGTAACCAATGGCGTCTGGCTCAGCCAGGGCGACCTGCAGGCGGGATCGGGCGATGAAGTCGGCTCCGTTGCCGACGAAAACCCGAATGGTCAGGCCATCATCCATGGACGGCAGGTCATCGGACGCGGACAGGCGCTGGAAGGCGTGACCTTCTGGTATTTCCGCCCGGGCCCCGGCGGAACGGCAGACCGGGTATTCACGCACAGGATCGATGCCGAGCGCGCGGAACTCACGCCGGGCTTCTGGCAGCTCAAGGGCGTGGTCGAAAATCGCCTCGGAGGCGACGTTCGCCGCGTGCCCAATCTCGCCCTGCCAACCAATCTGCGCAGCGACACGCTGCTGACTCGTTTTGCGTCGGCCAAAACCATTCCGTTCTGGGAGCTGCCATCCTTCATCGAGGCCGGGCGCTCAGCCGGGATGGAAGTCGACGCCTATGTCCTCAAATTCCATGGACTGCTGGCAACGCCGATTTTCATGCTGGCAATGGCGCTGATCGGGGCGGTCGTTTGCCTGCGGCTGGCGCGGTCTGGCGGTCTGTCACAGCTGATCGGCGCGGGCGCATTGGCGGGTTTCGTGTTGTTCTTTGTCACACGGCTTGCCGCAGGCATGTCGGCGTCCGGGGCGACCACGCCGGAAGCTGCCGCCTGGTGCCCGCCACTGTTTGCGCTGTTCGCTGTGCTTACCCTTCTGGCGCACGCGGAAGACGGCTGAGAAACTGCCCTTTCCTGCACGTAATACAGTGTATTTCCTGTGGCTCTGGCGCCGCTTTGCGCCGGGGACTCGGGGAAAACCGTTGAGCGCCTTTACGCCCTCCCGGCCATTGCGTATCGGTTTGAAGCTGGGAGTCGCTCGCAATCAGTCCGCGAGAGGAGTGTGATGGTGTTGCGGCTTGCCTGCTTCGCGTCTGTCGCTGCTGTCGCCATCTCGGCGGGCAGCGCAGCGTATGCGCAACAAGCGCCCGTAGCGCCCCCCGCCCCCACGCCAGCATCCACGGCCCCGGAAGACGAGGATATCATCCTCCAGGCCGACAGCATCGAGGAAGACCAGGACACCCGGGTCGTCACGGCATCCGGTAATGTCGAAATCCGCATCGGCGACCGCGCCATGCTGGCCGATCGGATCGTCTATGACCGCAACAACGAAACGATGCGAGCGCAAGGCAACGTCCAGATTACTGACGGAACCGGTCAGGTTCAGTTCGCCGACGAGATCGAGGCGGACGAGGATTTCCGCAATGGCTTCGCCACCCGCTTTTCGGCGCGTCTAGCCGCCAATGGACTGCTGGCCGCATCGTCGGCTGTCCGAACCGATTCAACCAAGAACGCGATGGAGCAGGTGGTCTTCACCAACTGCCCGATCTGCATAGAGCAGAACCGCGATCCCACCTGGGTGTTGCGCTCCCGCCGGGCGATGCTGGACCAGGACGACCAGATGATCACCTACCAGGACGCCGTCCTGGAGATCGTCGGCGTGCCGGTGCTCTACGTGCCGTGGTTTGCCCACCCGGACCCGAATTCGGAACGGCGCTCCGGCCTGATGACGCCTGACCTCGGCATCTCGTCCAAGATCGGCCCATTCTACGAACAGCCTTACTATATCGCGATATCAGAGTCGGAAGACATGACGGTCAGCCCGATGGTGTCGGCGAACGTCAATCCGCTGGTGAAGGTGGATTATCGCAAGCGCTTCTTCTCCGGCTTCATCCAGGCGGAAAGCAGCTTCACCCACGATCAGGACTTCAACTCGGACGGCGACCAGTTCGGCGACGACACATGGCGCAGCCACCTCTATGCGAGTGGCCGCTTCAACATCAACAAGGACTGGACCTGGGGCTTCGGCATCGAGCGCCAGACGGACGATCTCTACGACAAGCGCTACGACATCGACGGCGAAGACGAATTGCGCGGCCTGGTTGCCAGCCAGCCACGGCAGCTGCTGACGCAGGTTTACGCGACCGGCCAGGAGCCCGACTTCTATTTCGAAGCAGGAACCTTCATCTTTCAGGGATTGCGCGCAGGTGAAGACGACGCGCAGATTCCCAAAGTCGCTCCGTCAGT
>CALMWO010000149.1 GCA_937873805.1 uncultured Hyphomonadaceae bacterium | reverse complement strand
TCGAAGGCAGACAAGGTCTAGACCACCTCCACCACCGCCTTCATCCGCAACAGCGCGCGCCAGAGCCCAACCCTCTGGCGCGTCGCATCTGCAAACAGCGGCAGCAGCAACACACACCGCCATCCCTCCAACACCAGCGATGCTTCCATCAGCGCTGCGCGCACGATGGCCAGCGCTTCCTTCGCCTGCCGCCCACCCATGTCCCGCGACACGACAACCAGATCGATGCGATGCTCGCTCGCTTCCGCATCGACGCCCCCAGACGGCTCGCTCGTATGCCGGCCGATCTCCAGATACGGATAGGCAGGCAAGGGTGCGCGCACTTCGGCCACACGTACAGGATCACCCAGCAAAGCCTTCACCGCGCCACTGGCTTGCAGCGCCGCAAGGATCGCGCTCTCCAGCGCGTTCTCCGCCCCGCTCACAGTCGCACCCGGCGCCAGGGCGAGATCAGCCCTTTCACGTCATCCGGCAAAGGGCCGGTGAGTGTTTCCGCATCCCGCGCATGATAGGCGTGAGCCGCCAGCCGCTTCACCGCGAGCCGCAGCCCCTCCGCCACATCATCAGGCTCTTCCCCGAACCCCGCAGCGTAATCGATCTCGATCCCGCTATATCGCTGCCCCGGCCACGGAAACGCACCATCCGTCCACACCAGCCTTGCCGATCGCCCCCGCGCCAGCGTGAACCGCTCCGTCACCGTCTGCGGCACACCCGAGCCATTGAACACACGCACCGCAACCAGCTCGTCGGCCGGCCGCACCGGCATCACCACCGTGCGTTTCTCAACCGCTCCGCGCGGCCACCAATCCATCGTCACCCGCAACGTACGCGTGATCATCGCCACGTTCGCCAGCGCTTCGATCCGCGCCCGCGCACCAGCGATCATGCTGCCGACCAGCCCATCCTCACCATCCCCGCCAATCCGCAGATAGTCCTTCGCCTCGGCCAAACTCACGGGTTCGGCCGCCGGCGCAGCCAGCGTCGTCACGATCATTCCTGTTTTCCTTCTGAGTTTCGTCCTAGGCTCAAGCGCCAGAACGGAGCCGCCGATGATCACCGGCCTCAATCATGCGAACATCTCGACAGCGAAGCTGCAGGAGACGATCGACTTCTTCGTTGGCGTCATCGGCCTCACGCTCGGCCCACGCCCCGACTTCAACTTTCCCGGCGCCTGGCTCTACGCTGGCAACCAGGCCGTCATTCATCTGGTCGAGCGCGCGCAGCCGCGAACGCCAGACGGCGCCCTCGATCACATCTCGTTCTCAGCGCCCGATTTCGATGCCGCCCTCACGCGCCTCGACCAGCTCCGCGTGCCCTACCGCTGGTCCCACATCCCCAGCGGCTTCGGCCGCCAGTGTTTCGTGAAAGACCCCAACGGCATCACCATCGAACTCACCGGCCCACCAGCCTGACACTTGCCCTAACGTCACGACTAGGCGTGCGACTGCAGCGGGATTAGACCTTCCGCGAACGTCAATCACGCTTGCAGGAAAACGCCATGAAACTCGATAGCTCCGTTTCCGCCATCGTCACCGGCGGCGCCTCCGGCCTCGGCGGCGCGACGGTGAAAGCGCTCCGCGCCCAGGGCGTCAAAGTCGCAATCTTCGACATGAATGAAAAAACCGGAACGGCCTTCGCCGCCGAAACCGGTGCGGTTTATTGCAATGTGAACGTCACCGACGACGCCTCCGTCGATGCAGGTTTCCTCGCCGCCCGCGCCGCCAACGGGCAGGAGCGCATCCTCGTCAACTGCGCCGGCACCGGCATCGCCGTGAAGACAGCTGGCCGCAAGAAGGAAACCGGAGAGATCAGCGCTCACCCGCTCGACGGCTTCAACAAGATCATCCAGATCAACCTGATCGGCACATTCCGCTGCATCGCCAAATCCGCCGCCGGCATGATGACGCTCGACGTCATGGCCGATGGCGATCGCGGTGCCATCGTCAACACCGCCAGCGTCGCCGCACAGGATGGGCAGATCGGCCAGGCCGCCTATGCCGCCTCCAAGGGCGGCGTCGTCGGCATGACGCTCCCAATCGCACGCGACCTTTCGACCGAAAGCATCCGCGTCAACACGATCCTGCCGGGCCTCTTCAACACGCCGCTGCTCGCCGGCCTGCCCGACAACGTCAAAGCAGCGCTCTCGGCCACGGTCCTCAATCCGAAACGCCTTGGCGACCCCGCCGAGTACGCCTCGCTCGCCCTGCAGATGATCCAGAACGCCTATTTCAACGGCGAATGCGTCCGTCTCGACGGCGGCATCCGCATGGCCCCGCGCTAGAGGCTGCCCCAAATGAAATTCGCGAGCCCGACAGGGCTCGCGAACTCATGATCGTCTATTTTTTTTTTAATGATACGGCGACCACCGAGATCGACACCGTCCGCGGATTCAGCGGGCGGAACGACGCCGTCGAAGCGATCGACGCACTGATGAAGGCCAGCTTGTCTTCGTCCAGCAGGTTGTCGATGTTTACCCGCGCCTTGAACCGGCCCAGCGGACCCGTTCCATCGCCCGTGCCGAAGTCGACATAGGCGGCGAGCGTCGTGTAGTCCGGAATCTCTTCCGTGTTCACGAAGTTGGAGTAACGATCCGACTGATACTTCGCCGAGACGTTGGCGACGATCCAGTCGGTCGGCTCCCACGTCACACCGCCGCTGATCACCCATTCCGGGCTGTCCGGCAGCGTCTTGCCCGACAGGCACAGGATGGTCGAGCTGGCGCAGCGCGTGCTCGAAATCGTGTTCGTGAAGTTCGCCACGTCGTCCTGGAATGTCGTCTGGTTGTAGGTCAGCGTCCCGTTGAAATAGAGACTGTCGTTGAAGAAATCCGGCCGCCATGCGCCAGTGAACTCGAGGCCGTACGCCTCAACCCCGCCAACGCTCTGGTAGTAGGTCTCCGTCGCGCCAGTCTGCCCCGCCAGCGGCACAGCATAGCTCTCGATCCGGTTGTCGAACGTCGTGTAGTACGCCGCTCCCGAGCCATAGAACTCGCCACGCGTCGTCCGCGCGCCGATTTCGAAGTTCTCGGACTCCTCCGCCGCCGGTATCGGTGTCGACACCACATTCTGCGGCGCCACCGAGAAGATATCATCCGTCCCGCGCGGCAGCGCGAAGTTCTGCGAGTACGACGCGAACAGCTGGTCGTTCGGCGTCACGCTCCAGACACCGCCCACCATCGGCAGGAAGTTGTCTTCATACTTCTCGCCCAGCGACTGCGGGCCCCAGCCCGCAACCGTCGTCGAGCCAACGACGCGGTAGAAGTCGTTGAAGTTGCGATATCCTTCGAGCGCGTAATCCACGCTCAACGACTTGACGCCAAGCTCCACCTTCAGCGCATCATCGAACAGGCTGATCGTATCCTTCAGGAACACCTGGATCGTCTCGCGCGAGCTATCGTAGTCGCGCCAGAAATAGTTGACCTCGTTCCACAGCACCGCGCCAGACTGCACCCCGCCGACATGGTTCACCCGGCGCGTGAAGCGCGAATAATCGTCCGCCTCCAGCCAGATACCGGTCTCGACCTTGTGGTTCGCTACCTCGAACTCGCCCTTGGCGACGACGCCCTTGCGTTCACCTTCAAGGCTCGTCACGCCGAACGCCGTCCCGCGTGGCGCCGTCACGTTCAGGCCAACCGCACGCTGCCGCGTGAAACGGCCATAGAGCGACGTGGCCGACGACGGCGTGCCATAGGTCTCGGGCGACGATCCCCAGCCATTCTTGGTTTCGTAATAGCCCGTCACGGTCAGCGACGCGTCCGCCCCGATCGGCGTGTAGAACGTGCTGCCATAGAGCTGGTCAGTCCGTACGTTGATGCGGTCCATGTACCAGCCCGTCGTGTCGTAGGTGTAACCCGGCACGTTGTATTCGAGGATCGTGCCCAGCGTTCCCGGCGGCAGCGTCGCCGAATAGCCGCAGTACTGGCCGCCCTCGCCGTTCGGGCACGCCGTTCCAGCGTTGTATTGGCTCTTCGTCACGCTCGGCGAGTCGAAGTCGTAAAAATCGTTATAGACCCATTTGAAATCGACATAGGCGTCGTCCCAAAGGTCGAACTTCACCTTCGCTTCGGCATGCTCGCGATCGATCGTGCCGGCGCCGCGCGCCAGATTGCTGTCCAGCTTGGTGCGGCTGATATAGGCCGACATCGGCCCGATCTTGCCCGTATTCAACTTGATGAACGAACGGCGCAACTTGTCGTCGCCAAACGCAACCGACACGGTGCCACTGAGTTCATCGCTGGGATCGATCGAGTGATACTCGACGATCGGGCCAAGCGATGAATACGCCGGCTGCGCCACATCGCCGGCGCCCGGCGAGGCCACGACAGAGCCCAGATTCTCGTTGTCCACATAACGGAAGATCGGGCTGCCGCCGAACGCATCGCTGCGGCCCATCGGAATTCCGTCCAGCACGAACGCAATCTGCTGCAGGTTGAACGCCCGCACGGTCACCGAGTTGCCGAACTCGTAGAGACCCAGCGCGCCTTCCGTCTGGACGTTGAAGCCCGGCAGGCTCTCCAGCATTTTCAGGCCCGAAATGCCCGCCGGCGCGGACAGCAGCGCCTCGCGCGTCACCGCCACAACGTTGCTCGCCTGGTCGAGACCAACCGCCTCATCCGCCTCGCTCAGGCGCCGGCCCTGCACGACGACCACATCCCCTTGGTCAGCCGCTGGCGCAACAGGCGTCTCCTGCCCATGCGCCACGCCGATCGCGAGCGCCGATCCAAATCCGAGCAAAAACGTCCTGAGTGCAACTGTACGCATCGTGTAACCCCTTGTGATGTCTGCGTTGTCCGCGCGCTCCCATCGACGGGAGCAACCGGACACGCCTCAAGCAGCAAGCGGTCAGAGGTTCAAAGTTTCGCACGACTGCCAAACAGCAGCGCACCTTCGCGTGCAAGACGCCCGAAAATCCGGCGTCCACTGCGCGCAGCAACCATATCGCCCCGGACTGCATGCCGGCTGGCGACAAAAGCGCGGCTGGTTTCGTCCGCGAACTGATTAATTCTGCTTTGCTTATGAGCCGGGTGCTCAAACCTCGGCGCGACGGCCCGCCGTGGCGTCGTCCACGGCAAAACGCCACAGTCCATCAGCGCCCCTGGTCAGCACTTCCATCGAGACGCCGTCCGAATTGATCCAGCCTTCCGGCTCGAGCATTTCCCATTGCAAGCTGCACAACGCCGTGGCGCCTGCCACATGCACCATCACGTACTTGCCCCGCAGCTTGAACGGAGATCCCAGGAAACCCGCCAGCGCGCCCTTGATCTGCTCCGTGCCAACTGCCTTTTGCTGACCATCGAAGGTGAACAACGCGTCCGGCTCGTACAGGGCGAGCAAGCCCGCTTCATCGCGTTCATTGAACCGCCCGATGAATGCTTCCGCCATCAGTTCCGGCGACGTAACGCCCATTATCCGCTCCCCGCTTCAAGTGGCGGCATCATCCTGATGGACTGATGAAAATCAAGAATGCCTACGCGCGATTCCCGCCGCCCGAGTCATCGATGATGAAGCGCCACAGGCCATCGGGTCCGCACCGCTGCACCTCGGTGGAAACCCCCGTCGCAATGATAGCGTCCTGAGCGTCGAACAATTCCCATTTGAACCGCGTGAGCGCCGTATCACCGACAACGTACACATTCACATTGTGCCCGCGGAATTTCAGGCCCGCCATCATGAAACCCGCAATGGCGCCCTCGATCTGCTTGCGGCCGACAGCCTTCTCCAGGCCATCGTATGTAAAGACCGCATCCTCGGAATAAAGCTGCGCGAAACCTATCGCGTCCTTGGCGTTGAACCGTTCGATGAACATGTCCGCGGTGCGATCCGGCGAAGGCGATCCCATCGAGAAGCTCCAGCTGCGTTCGTCACGCTAGGCCACGCTGCCGCAACCGTCGAGACGGCTGCCCCGACATCCTGTCGTATAGCGCGCTTATGCGGACGAAGTGCGCAATCCATCTTGACGACAGGCGCCTTCGCGAGAATCGTTCGGACATCGTTTTGGGGGAATCATGGCATGTCGAAAATGGGATTCCGCGCTGGTCCGCCCGCCCTGGCCGCCATACTCGTGCTCGGGCTCTTCGCTGCCTCGCCTGCATCGGCAGAAGAGCGGGTTCCGCTCAAGGACAAGCACTCGAAAGAACAGGTCAACGCCGCATGCGACGCGGCCGGAGGCTTCAAAGTCCAGGGCCAGAGCGGAGGCTATGGTTGCTACAACCCAAGCAACGGCGTCCTCGTCGCATGTGACAACGGCGGCGACTGCATGGGCTTCATCCCCCGTGCAGGAGCGCCGGCAGGCAAGGATCTCACCATACTGGGCCCGGGAAAGCCGGATCTGGCAGCCGATCCGTTCAAACCCAAACCGCGGGCTCCGGTCCGTGCGCCGCTGACGAAGCCGAACACCCCGGCATCACCAGGTTGAGCGCAATCGAATGAAGGGCGCCGCGCGCTGCGCACGAGCGCCCTTCTTCCGCACGTTAGGAAGCGGCGAACTTCATCACCTTGATGGCGTCGAAGTTCTGCACGCCCCCGCCCACGCGCTTGGTCGTATAGAACAGCACGTAGGGCTTCAGCGAATACGGGTCACGCAGCACCCGCGCGCCCTGGCGATCCACGATGAGATAGCCGCGCCGGAAATCACCGAACGCAATCGAGAACGCGTTCGCCGCGATATCAGGCATGTCCTCGATCTCGGTCACCGCATAGCCAAGCAGGCTGGCCGCTTCGCCCGCACCGCCCGGACGCCACAGATAGTTGCCATCGTTTTTCTTTGTTTTGTGTTCTGTTGTGTTGGTTTGGGGGTTGATTTTGGACTGTGCTTTGGCTCTGAACTGGCT
>CALMWO010000148.1 GCA_937873805.1 uncultured Hyphomonadaceae bacterium | reverse complement strand
TGAGCGGAACGCTCGTTTGTTTTGGCGAGATGCTAGTGCGGCTGTCGGCGCCGCATGGCGAGACGCTGCTGCAGACGCCGCGGCTCAGTGCGCACATTGGCGGGGCAGAAGCGAATGTCGCGGTCTGCGTGTCGCGGCTGGGCGGGAGCGCAGCGATGGCGACGCACCTGCCGGACAATCCGCTGGGACATGCAGCGCGCGACGAGCTGCGGCGGCATGGCGTCAGCGTCGGGGCGGTGACATTCGCGCCGGGGCGGATGGGGCTCTACTTCCTGACGCCCGGGGCGGTGACGCGACCATCCGAGATCGTCTATGACCGCGCGGACTCCGTATTCGCGGAGAAGGCGGATGCGGGCAATTGCATCGCGGCGCTGACGGGCGCGAGCTATCTGCACGTGTCGGGGATTTCGCCGGCGGTGAGTGCGAAGGCTGGCGAGGCGGCGCTCGCGGCGATGACGGCTGCCGTCGAGCGCGGCGTGGCGGTGTCGTTCGACGGGAACTACCGCAGCTCGCTGTGGGCGGCGCGCGGCGAGACGGGCGCACCGATCCTGCGCAAGCTGTTGAGTCTCGCGACGCTGGCATTCGTCGATGAGCGGGACATCGCGCTGGTGCTGGGTGAGAGTTTCGTGGATCGCAGCGCTGCGTGCGCGGCGGCGTTCAAGGTGTTTCCAAAACTGCAGCGCATCGCGGCGACGACGCGGACGACGCATGCGGTGGATGCATTCTCGCTGGGCGCGACGCTGCATGCGCGCGACGGCGTGGCGAGCGCGAAGGCACTGGAGCTGGCGAATGTGGTGGACCGCATCGGCGGCGGCGATGCGTTCGCGGGCGGGCTGCTGTTCTCGCTGATGAAGGGTGCGGGCGCGCAGGAGGCGCTGGACTTTGCGCTGCACACGGCAGCGGCGAAGCATGGCCAGATCGGCGATGCGAGCCATGCGAGCGAAGCGCAGATTCGCGCGCTGATGGGCGCGGGTGCAAAGGATGTGCGGCGGTAGCTAACGCCGGCAAGCCGCGCCTCAGTACGTTCCCGGCTGGATATAGGGCGTTCGGCCGAAGAAGCGGCGCTCTTCGCCACGAGGGTCGGCGTCGATGCGCGTTGTTGTGTCGAACATCATCGTCTGACGCTGTGCGAGATCGTAGTGCGGCCAGGCGGGGAGCCCGCCGCCATTGGGATCGCCAGTGCGGGCGAAGCGAAGAAGTGCGTCGCTCATGGTAGCGGAGATGGCGCGGGCGGATGCGTCGTCCCCTGTGTCGGCTGACGCTTCGTGCGTGTTGGCGAAGACCAGCGGGATGTCGAGCATGTGGTAGGCGCCGAGGCGGCCGTGGTCGGCTCGTGAGGGATAGTCAAGCTGGTAAACAAAAGTGGGCGCGGCCTGCCTTGCCCTTGCTTCGGCTTCCAGAAGTTGCGCACGCCATGATCGGCCAGCGCTGGTGGCGCGGATGAAGACCTGGGCAGGCGGAAGGTCTGGATAGAGCTTGCGATAGAGCGCGATGGCGGCGTGGACGCCGACATCGCTGACCATGTCACGTTCGAGGCGGTCGGGCAGCGTTTCCCAGGTGAGGTCGAAGATCGAGGGGTCGCCTCGCGCGATAAGGGAGCCGGTTTCCTCGCGCGTGTTGCCCATGACCATCGGGATGTTCGCGGACAGCGCGGGGGCTTCCGGCCAGAAGGGATGGATGGGGAGTGCTGCGTCGAGAACGGGCCCCCAGTAGATACGTGAACCGGCGATGGTGGGGTCTTTGGCGGTGAGTGCGGCGAGGAGGCGGTCCGCCGGCCAAGCGCGCAGCGTGTCGAGACTGGCGCCGATGTGGTCCATCGCAACGCGGGCGCGAGCTGTGGCGCTGCGCGGGCCCTGCACTGTCACCTGCTGTCCGCTCATCGTCCAGACCCGGTGGAAAAGACCTTTGGCGGACGGCATCGCCATGAGACAAGCGATCTTCGCGCCGCCGCCGGACTGGCCGAACAGCGTGACATTGGCGGGGTCGCCGCCGAATGCGGCGGCGTTGTCCCGAACCCATTCAAGGGCGAGAACGAGATCGAGCAGACCTGCATTGCCGGAGGTCGCGTAGGCATCGCCGGCGTGGGCGGCGAGGTGAAAATGGCCGAACAGGTTGAGGCGGTGGTTCAGTGTGATGACGACGACATCGCCGCGTGCGGCGAGATTGGCGCCGTGTGTGAGCGGGCTCGCGCTTGAACCGTTCGAGTAGCCGCCGCCGTGGATATAGACGAGGACGGGGCGCTTCGCATGGGGCTGGCCGGGCGGCGCCCAGACGTTCAGGACGAGGCAGTCTTCGGACTGGGGCTCGCTGCCCGAGCCCTGCGGGCAAGCGGGGCCGTAGGCAATGGCTTCGCGGGCGCCGGCCCAAGGCCGGACAGCTGCAGGGGGCATGAAACGTGTGGTACGTGTGCTGGCGCCGTAGGGAATGCCGAGGAATTGGCGAATGGGTGTCGCCGCAACGCCGGACCAACCGCCCCTGACCTTTCCGCACGTCAGATCGACCACGGGCGCCGTCTGGTGGGGCGCAGCAGAGGCGCCGGGAGTGACGTAGCATGTGGCGAGCGTTGCGCCGGCAGCGAGGAAGTTACGGCGGGTTTGCATGCGGGTGTCCTTTTCGGTCTCGTCACCGGGCGGAAGCCCACGGTCCCGGCCGATAATGGGTACCGGTGTCATAACTGATACGCCATAGGTCCCGTCGGAGAACTGTCAGGATGAGGGCACGCGGTTTTGTTGGATTTCGATCGCGACTTTCGCGCCTACGCGACCGCCCTCGCCCGGACAGATGCCGAGCGTGCGCGCAGGATGCGTATGGCGCACCAGATCCATACGCGCTCGCCCACGATCATCGAAACGAGCTCATCAAGGTACTAGCGCGGCGACGGTGGCGGCTTGCAACGACGGAGATTGCGACAATCTCCGGACAGAACTTGATCCTCCACGCACGGACCGTGTCGCAGGAAGCATCGACGCCACGATGCGCAAGCACCTCTTCGACGTCACGCAGCCTGAGCGTGAAACAAAAATGCGGTCGGGCTGCGCGCTGAATAATGGTCGATGGGAACCAGCGCCCCTTGTACGAGCTTCGCGCATTGGGGGCTCGAAGGCCTGCGAACACGGTCTTACTAGAGACCCGTTAGCGTTGGTCTGACAGCATCGCCAGTAAGGCTTGGGTCATGCAACCCGTTCCATGAATTGCGCAGAGCCCGCCGACTGGCGGGAATTCAACGCGAGTGACCGTGCTGCACAGCCAGCGTGGCCAGGCAGCACGGATAGCGCTGCGCCCACCGGCCTTGTTATTTTACCGGTCGCTTATCTGCGGCTCGTCCGCCTTTGAGGACGTTTGCGAGCGAGTAGTTGCCTTCGTGGCAGGAGCTTTCGAACATGCGCTGGTCCGTCCGGTAGAGCGAGTATTCGGCCGACCACGGCGCGGTGTATATGGCCGGGTCCTCGACCGTATACTGGTAAAGCAGTTCGTTGTCGGAAACCCGGGTCAAACGCTCGATTACCTTGCTGTCCTTGGTCACGACGAGATTGGAGACGAGGCGAACCCGATCGGCCTCCGGCAGGCTCACGGTCTCGATCACCAGCGTGTCGCCTTCCCAGCGCGCGATCGAATCTCCCAGCGCAGTGTTGTGCAGCACTTTCGGCTTGTGGGCCGTGGCGAAGGGGATGATGCGCGCCTCATCGCCATATTCGGAATGGATGATGACCTGCTCAGGGCTGGTCTGAAAAATCTGGCGTGGGTTCAAACTGCCAGCCCCAACATTTGTCACCGGCGGTACCGCCATGCCCACAAGGCATCGCTCCCAGGCCGGGCGTTCTTCGGGGTTGTCGTAACGCTTGGTGACAGGCCCGGCCTTGGACTCCTGGCGAGCCTCAGGAGTGTAAGGCAGGACGCCATCTGCAGGCAAGACAACCGTGCGCGTGCGCCGCTCGCCCCGCACAATCGGCAGACCCTCGGTATCTTTTGCGATCTCCGGCAATTCGGGATCGAGGCCCCTTGCGGACCTTTCGACGAAAGCATTGACCATGCGGATCGCGTGCTCACGTGCTTCCTTCTCCGGCAGCACCAGCGGCACGTCCGGCGCCCCTTCCAGCATCGTCATGAAGTTGCTGGTCCAGACGCCCTCAAGGTTGGGATGGCCAAAGGGCGTCTTCGGTGTAGCAAAAGCGGGCGCGGGCGCATCAGCCGGCCTTGGTGTCTGCGCCAAACTCGCAGGGCTCAGGCACAAACCGCAGGCAACCAGGACCGAACTCGATATTTTAGCTTTCACGATTCGTCACCCAAGCGGCTAGTGTCATTTGCACAAGTCCTACCGGTTGGTACCGCATCTGGCGGGACCAAACCAGAGTGGATGCTCCATAGGACGGATCGCCAACCCGACTTAACAGCGCAGAATTTCCAATGGACGCGGAATCCGACGCAAGCGACCACCCTAGCGCAGATAGTTTCCGATCGCGCCTGGAGCAAGAGCGTTGGCCAACCCCACTGCTCCGCGACACAGCTTTCAGTCCCGCTCGGATCAGCCCACACTCATCATGATTACGACGGCGCATTTTGAAGAGAGCTGGATCTGCCATGATTGATCTTGCCGCAGATGCATGGTCGCGGCGGATCGCGCGGGCAACTGGCGCCGCTGCGTGGCGGATCGCTGTTCGAGGTTTCGTTACGGCGATTGTTCTCGCTCAGATCAGCTTGGCACATGCGCAGAATGGCGTGTTCAGTCGCGCTCAGGCCGAACGCGGCGAGCGCATCTTCGCGGATGAATGCGCGTCTTGTCATACGGTGCGGCAAGCCGCCGATCTCATGGCGACACGAGGTGGTGGATCTTCTTTCGCGGACTTCCACGCACGTGTCTCGGCAACGATGCCGCCGTTCAAGCCTGATCGTCCCGACGCACAGAGCTTCGTCAACATTCTGGGATATCTCTCGCTCTCTCTTGGCAGCGTACCAGGCGACACAGACGTGACGCTCCAAAGCGCCGCGTTTCGCAATGCAAAGGTGCCGGCCAGCTCGGATATCGCCTCTGCTGCCGGGAAGCCTGTTGCGGATATGGGATGGGGCCACTGGCGGGGCCCCATCGAAGGCACAGCCTACTCGCCTGCCGATCAGATCAAGCCAGACAATGTGAAGTCGCTCCGTATTGCGTGGCGCTGGAGTTCGGCGGGCATGGGCGCGACGCCAGAGGCGCGCAATTCGTCAACACCGCTGATGGTCGATGGCGTCCTCTACACAGCAGCCGGACTGCCTAGAAATGTCGTGGCGATCGACGGACGAACGGGTGAGACGCTGTGGATGTGGCGGGCTGCTGAAGACCCCGCCCGGTTTGAAAACGCGCCGCGCAAGGGCTCCGGGCGCGGCGTCGCCTACTGGAGTGATGGAAAGCGCGACAGACGCATTTTCACCGTCACGCCTGGATTTCAACTCGTTGCGCTGGATGCTGGCACAGGGAGACCTGTCCCCAGGTTTGGAAAGGACGGCAGGGTTGACCTCATGCAAGGCCTGCGCGGCGCGCCGAGCAATGGCCTTCCCGACGTCGGCAACTCCTCGCCGCCGCTGATCATTGGCAATGTCGTGGTGGTCGGGCCCGCGCACGAAGTGGGACTGCGACCCAAATCCCGCAAGAACGTCAAAGGCGATGTGCGGGCTTACGATGCCCGCACGGGCAAGCTGTTGTGGACCTTCAGAACCATCCCGGCCAAAGGCGATCCCGGATACGAAACGTGGGCGCCCGGCGCCGCGGAGTATTCCGGGAATGCAGGCGTCTGGGCGCCGATGTCAGCCGACCCGAGGACGGGGCTGATCTATCTTCCTGTCGAGGCCGCCACGAGCGATGTCTTTGGCGGAGAGAGACCGGGCGCCAACCTCTACAGCTCCAGCCTGATGGCTCTCGACCGTCGCACAGGAAAAGTTCGCTGGGCTCAGCAACCCGTCCATCACGATATCTGGGATTGGGATGTGCCAGCCATCCCGATCCTCGCCGATATTCCTGCGCAGGGAGGCGCCATCGCAGCCGTGCTTCAGATCACGAAGCAGGGCTTTGTGTTTGCCTTCAACCGGCTGACCGGCGTGCCGCTGTGGCCGATCGAAGAAAGACCAGTTCCCAAATCCGACGTGCCGGGAGAGGCCACCAGCCCGACGCAACCCATGCCGACCCTGCCTGTGCCATTTGATCGACAGGGCGTCGCCATTGATGATCTCATCGACTTCACGCCAGCACTGCGCGCCGAAGCAATCGAAGCGGTGAAGCCGTTCCGCCTCGGGGCTTTCATGGCGCCTCCCTCTTTGCGGGCAGCGCCGGACGGCTCGAAAGGAACGCTTGCACTGCCAAGCGTGTTGGGCGGTGGAAACTGGGAGGGCGGCGCCTACGATCCCGAGACAGGAATTCTCTATGTAGGCTCGATGACGAATTTAAGTGTTCTGTCGCTCGCGCCCTCGCCGCCGGGAACAGACATCCCTTACGGTTTCGGCGGCGGCAACGCGCCCACTGTACAGGGCCTCCCGGCTGTGAAGCCGCCTTATGGCAGGATCTCCGCGATAGACATGAAGACAGGTCAGCTTGCCTGGACGATCGCCAATGCCGACACGCCAGAAAACATTCGCAACCACCCTGCTCTCAAGGGCCTGACCATACCACGCACCGGCATTGTCTCCCGGGCAGGACTACTCATCACCAGGACCCTGCTCTTTGCCGGCGAAGGCTCCTCTGGGTCGCCTGTGTTCCGCGCGCATGACAAAGCAACGGGCGCGATCCTCGCCGAGATCGCCTTGCCTGGTACACAGACCGGGCTGCCGATGACATATATAGTCGAGGGCAAGCAGTACATC
>CALMWO010000147.1 GCA_937873805.1 uncultured Hyphomonadaceae bacterium | reverse complement strand
CACCTCCGTTTCTCCGTCTCATGTGACGGTGAAAAAAGCATAGTCGCCTGGCAGGCTTTCGCAACAGCGAAAGGCACCCGTCACATGTTCGGATAGTTTGGCCCGCCGCCGCCCTCGGGCGTGGTCCAGGTGATGTTCTGGTTCGGGTCCTTGATATCGCACGTCTTGCAGTGGACGCAGTTCTGCGCGTTGATCTGGAAGCGCTTGTCGCCCTTCCCGTCATCAACCCACTCATAGACGCCCGCCGGGCAGTAGCGGTTGGACGGTCCGCCGAAGACTCCGAGTTCGGATTTCTTCTGCAGTTCCATGTCCGCCACCTTGAGGTGGGGCGGCTGGTCTTCACCATGGTTGGTGAACGAGAACGCCACCGACGTCAGGCGATCGAACGAGAGCACGCCATCCGGTTTCGGATAGACGATCTTCTTGTGCTTGTTCGCGGGCTCGAGCGATTTCGCGTCGGTCTTCTTGTGCTTCATCGTGCCGAAGAAGGAGAACCCGCCGAGCAGCGTGCTGACCCAGAGGTCGAGGCCGGTGAGTGGAATGCCGAGCGCGGTGCCGAACTTGGTCCACAGCGGTTTCGCGTTGCGGACTTTCTTGAGTTCGGTCGCGACCCAGCTGGTCTTGAACGCTTCGCCATAGGCGGTGAGTTCATCGCCCTGACGGCCTTCGGTGACGGCGGCGAACGCGGCTTCAGCCGCGAGCATGCCGGTCTTCATCGCGTTGTGGCTGCCCTTGATGCGCGGCAGGTTCACGAAGCCGGCCGAGCAACCGATCAACGCGCCGCCCGGGAAGGTGAGTTTCGGGATCGACTGCCAGCCGCCCTCGGTGATGGCGCGCGAGCCATACGAGATGCGCTCACCGCCCTTGAGGTATTTCGAGACTTCCGGGTGATGCTTGAAGCGCTGGAATTCCTCGAACGGCGAGAGCCACGGGTTCTTGTAGTTGAGGTGAACCACGAGGCCGACCGCCACATAGCGATCGCCGAAGTGATACATGAACGTTCCGCCGCCCGTGGAATTGCCCAGCGGCCAGCCAAAGGTGTGCTGCACGAAGCCCGGCTTGAAATTCTCGGCGGGAACCTGCCACAGCTCCTTGATGCCGATGCCGAACTTCTGCGGCTGGCTATCCTTGTCGAGCTTGAAGTCGCGGATGAGAACCTTGGCGAGCGATCCACGCACGCCCTCGCCGATCAGCACATACTTGCCGTTCAGCTCCATGCCCGGCGAATAGTTGGGGCCCTGCTCGCCATTCTTCTCGACGCCGACGACGCCAGCGATCACGCCCTTCACCGAACCATCTTCGCGATAGGTGAGGCCCGAGGCGGCGAAGCCCGGATAGATCTCGACGCCGAGCGCTTCCGCCTGCTGGCCCATCCAGCGCGCGACGTTGCCGAGCGAGCCGATATACATGCCGTGATTGTGCAGCATGGGCGGCATCAGGAAGACCGGCAGCGGGATCGAGCCTTCGGGCCCGAGCACCAGGAAGGTGTCGTTCTTCACCGGCGTTTCAAACGGGCAGCCTTTTTCCTTCCAGTCTGGAATCAGCTCGTCCATGGCCTTGGGGTCCATGACGGCGCCGGAGAGAATGTGGGCGCCGACTTCCGAGCCCTTTTCCAGCACGACGACGGAGACGTCTTTCCCGGTTTCGGCAGCCAGCTGCTTGATGCGGATCGCCGCGGCGAGGCCAGCGGGGCCTGCGCCCACGATGACCACGTCAAAATCCATGGACTCCCGCTCGACGGCGTCAGCTGTCATAATCCCATGTCTCCCAGTCGCCGGGATTCGTGCCCGCGGCGGAATACCCTTATATGTCTGGCTACTTAGCCATAGGTTTCAGAAGCAACAAGGTTGGAGACAAAGCCGACGTGACGCACCCCCAACCTCTCCCAGCGACGGCCGCGCTTGCGCTCAAGTCGCTGGCTGATTTCTGGGCCGATATGGGCCTGGAGGAGGCGCGCGCGCTCAATATTCCCCGGGCGGCTGCTCAACGCCCCGCCGCGGGAACCCGGGCCGCCACTCCTGCCCGCCAGATGGAAAGGCCGCCTTCCAGCCCGGTGACCGGCGCAAGGCCAGAGCCCAGGCGGATCAACAACAACCCGATTGCAGACGCCCGCAAGCTGGCCGCGTCCGCCAATTCCATGGCCGAGCTTCGCGCTATCATCGATCAGTTCGACGGCTGCCCGCTCAAGAAAGCCGCCAAGAACACGGTTGTCTGTGACGGCGCTTACGATGCCGACGTGATGATTGTGGGTGAAGCGCCAGGCGGCGAGGAAGACGCGCAGGGCCTGCCCTTCGTGGGCCGCGCCGGCAAGCTGCTGGACAAGATGCTGGCGACCATCGGCCTGTCGCGGCAGGAGAATGTCTTCATCACCAACCTGATCTACTGGCGTCCGCCAGGCAATCGCGATCCATCGCCCGCCGAGATGCAGATCTGCGCGCCATTCCTGTCGCGTCAGATCGAACTCAAGAAGCCGAAGCTGTTACTGACCGCCGGCAAGTTTGCGACGCAGGCCATGCTGGGCACTGACGATGGCATCATGCGCCTGCGTGGCCGCAAGCTGTTGTATCGCCAGGAAGGCCTGCCCGCGCCGGTCAAATGCGTGCCGATGCTTCACCCGGCCTATCTGTTGCGACGCCCCGAAGACAAGGCAAAGGCGTGGGATGACCTGCGCACCATTGCAGCGCTGTGCGATGAGATGGGGATCAAGCGTGGCGCGGCGCTTTAGTTCAAAGGGCGAGCCATGATGTCACGCCGCAGCTTCCTGATCGGAACTTCAGCTCTTGGCGTTGTCGCCGCCCTGGGCGGAACAGCCTTTGCGCAGGAGCGCTTCGAGGTGGTTCACACCACTGCCGAGTGGCGCAAGATTCTTCCCGAAGACGCCTACTTCGTCATGCGCGAGGAGCAGACCGAGCCGCCTGGCTACAGCCCGCTCGACCGCGAAAAACGTGCGGGCGTCTTCTCCTGCGCGGGCTGCGATCTGCCGGTGTTTGGATCGGATACGAAATTCGACAGTGGCACCGGCTGGCCGAGCTTCTGGGCGCCGATCGATGAGAAAGCACTTGGGACCAGGACGCAGGGCTCCGGCCGTTTCCTGCAGACTGAAGTGCATTGCCGCCGTTGTGGCGGACATCTGGGACACATCTTCCCCGATGGTCCTGAACCAACCGGCCTCCGCTACTGCATCAACGGCGTCGCGCTGAAGTTCAAAGCGGCCTGACGAGCGTCACCGTCCAAAACGACCGGCGGCGGATCGAAGGCAATCGATCCGCCGCCTCGCTTTCGGGACAGGATTGGCTGCGGGCTGGCCCCGTCCCGGGACCTTTTACGGTCCTGCGTTTGGGGAGGCCGTCCACAGATCATACCCAAGTCGGGACCATCGTAAACCCTATTTGTTCTTTTTTTATTCTTTTTTTGTTCTAAAATCCTGATCGTGGTTATCGGGATCGATCAATGCCGCCTCAGGAAAAATGGAAAACGCGGTCGCGCGAAGCCGACTGGGCCGAGACACGCGATCTCGCCCGCGGACGAGGCGCGCTGTCGAACGCCACCGGACGGTTCGAGAAGCAGTATGCCGAACCGTTCGATGATGGCTGGGGCGAAGATGACGATCAGGATTTCAGGCCGCAGACGCTGAAGACGGAAACCATCGTCGAGCGACCGAAGACGATCATCACCTACAACACCTCGCCCGACATCTCGTTCGACCGGACGATCAATCCCTACAAGGGCTGCGAGCACGGCTGCATCTACTGCTTCGCACGGCCGAACCATGCCTATCGCGGCCTGTCGCCCGGCCTCGATTTCGAGACGAAGATATTCGTGAAGCCCAGCGCAGCGTCCCTGCTGGAGAAGGAGCTTTCGAAGAAGAGCTATAAACCCGGCCGCATCATGCTGGCGGGCGATACCGATATCTATCAGCCGCTGGAGAAAGAGCTGCGTATCACGCGCTCCATTTTAGACGTGCTGGCGCGATACGATCATCCGGTGGCGTTGATCACCAAGTCGGCGCTGATCCTGCGCGATCTCGACATCATTGCGCCGATGGCGGCGAAAGGCCTTGTGTCAGTGGCCGTCTCGTTCACGACGCTGGACAGGAAACTCGCGCGCACGATGGAGCCGCGCTGTGCAGCTCCGCATCGGCGCGTCGAGACGATGCGCGAACTCAGCGCCGCTGGCGTGCCCGTGACGGCGATGACCGCGCCGATCATCCCTGCCCTCAACGAGCCCGAACTTGAACAGCTGCTGGAAGCTGCGGCCGATGCAGGCGCCATACGCGCCGGCTATGTGCTGCTGCGCCTGCCACTGGAGATCGCAGGCCTGTTCACCGAGTGGCTCGAGGCCAATTATCCTGACCGGGCCAAACGCGTGATGTCGCTGCTGCGATCCACGCACAAGGGAGAGGACTATCGCTCCGAGTGGAAAGTCCGCGGGCGCGGTGACGGGCCTTATGCCGACCTGATCGCGAAGCGCTTCGCCAACGCCACGCGGCGGCTTGGCCTGAACCAGGTGAATGTCAGCCTGCGCACCGATCTTTTCCGCCCACCTGCAGCCAAGGACACGGGCGGCCAGATGAATCTTTTCGGCGAATAGGGAAAGGTTATGGTAAATGCAAAATTAACCACGGATTCAATGGGTTGTTTACCCGGCTCAGCGACTCTCCACGCTTCAGTCCGTTTCGGGCGTTGCGTGAGACAGTTCCATGGCGATCAAAACGATCGACCCGCAGGTTCAGAAGAACACGAAAGCGAAGCCGGTTTCAGCCGCTTCGAAAGTGCTGGCGAAGCCCGTGCTTCCGCTCGACCAGATCATCGTCGGCGACTGCATCGCGTCGATGAATGCTCTGCCCGAAGCCTCGATCGACCTGATCTTCGCGGACCCGCCCTACAACCTGCAGCTTGGCGGCGACCTGACGCGCCCCGACAACTCCCACGTTGATGCTGTGAACAATGACTGGGACAAGTTTGATTCGTTCGCCGCCTACGACAAGTTCACGCGCGACTGGCTGAAAGCCGCGCGCCGCATCCTGAAGCCCGATGGCGCAATCTGGGTGATCGGCTCGTATCACAACATTTTCCGCGTCGGCACGGCGATCCAGGATCTCGGCTTCTGGATCCTCAATGATGTCGTGTGGAACAAGTCGAACCCGATGCCGAACTTCAAGGGCACCCGCCTCGCCAATGCGCACGAGACACTGATCTGGGCCTCGCGCAGCCAGGAACAGAAGCGCTACACGTTCAACTACGATGCGCTGAAGACTGGCAATGACGACATCCAGGCGCGCTCCGACTGGTGGACCTTCCCGATCTGCTCGGGCGGCGAGCGCATGAAGAATGACGATGGCCGCAAATCGCATCCGACACAGAAACCGGAAGCCCTGCTCCACCGCATCATCGTCGGCACGACCAATCCGGGTGACGTGATCCTCGATCCGTTCTTCGGCACGGGCACCACGGGCGCCGTCGCCAAGCTGCTCGATCGCCGCTTCATCGGCCTCGAGCGCGACAAGGATTATATCGACGTCGCCACCCGCCGCATCGCCAACGTGCGCAAACTCGGCGCTGAAGACATCGAAGTTCAGTCATCCAAGAAATCCGAGCCGCGCGTGCCGTTCGGCGCGCTGGTCGAACACGGTCTCGTGCGTCCGGGCGACCGCCTGTTCTGCCCGCAGAACCGCCACGTCGCCCGCGTCCGCGCGGACGGCAGCCTGATGACCGGCGAATCCTCCGGCTCGATCCATCGCACGGGCGCGCACGTTCAGAACGCACCCTCGTGTAATGGCTGGACG
>CALMWO010000146.1 GCA_937873805.1 uncultured Hyphomonadaceae bacterium | reverse complement strand
CTGAATAACAGACGTGCGTTCGGGGTGCTCAGGGGCATGACGATGGAAACCACAGCGGGCGAGTCGCTGCCACCTAAGTCGCTGATTGGCACACGCAAGCCGCATCTCGCCGACTCGAGCTTCCACATCAGCCTCTTCGTCGCCGGCGGCATCGTTGTCGTCGTGCTGGCGTCCATCCTCCTGATCATGTTCCTCGGCGGCCGTCAGGCGTTCGAGACATTCGGAATCGGCTTCATCTGGTCGACCGAATGGAACCCGGTCACGTCGATCTACGGCGCCCTGCCCGCAATCACCGGCACGCTGATCACCGCCCTGCTCGCCATCGCCATCGCCTGGCCGATCGGTTTCGGCATAGCCTTCTTCCTCACCGAGCTTTGCCCACGCGCCCTGCGCGCGCCGCTCGGCATCGCCATCGAACTGCTCGCCGCTATTCCCTCCATCGTCTATGGCATGTGGGGCTTCTTCGTGCTCGCGCCGTTCATGGCCGAAAGCGTGCAGCCCTGGCTCACCGAAGCTTTCGCGTGGATGCCGCCGCTGGGTGAGGCCTTCTTCTGGTTCTCCGCCCCGCCGCTCGGCGTCGGCCTGATGACGGCCTCGCTCGTCCTCGCCGTCATGATCCTCCCCTTCATCGCCGCCACCACGCGCGACGTGATGCTCTCCACCCCGCAACTCCTGAAAGACGGCGCCTACGCCATGGGGGCTACCCGCTGGGAGTCACTCACCGGCGTCGTCATCCCCGCCGTGCGCGGATCGCTCTTCGGCGCCGTCTTCCTCGGCCTCGGCCGCGCGCTGGGTGAAACCATGGCCGTCGTCTTCGTCATCGGCAACGCCACGCGCATGCCCGACAGCCTCTATGCGCCGTCCGCCTCCATCGCCTCGGTCGTCGCCAACAACTTCCCCGAAGCCGAGCCCGGCTCGATCCAGCTCGCGGCCCTGCTCGGCCTCGGCTTCATCCTCTTCGTCGTCTCGTTCGGAGTGCTGGCGCTCGCACGCCTCCTCCTCCGCCAGGAGCGCATGGCATGAAGACGCTCTCGCCCGCCGTCAAAGCCCGCTACTTCCGCCGTCAGGCGACCGACATCATCATGGGCGGCCTCTGCGTCTTCGCAGCGGTCATCGGCCTCATCATGCTGGCCCTCATCCTCTGGATGCTGTTCTCACGCGGCCTCGCCGGCCTCTCGCTGGACGTCTTCACCAAGTCGATGAGCTCCACCGGAACCGGCGGCGGTCTCGCCAACGCCATCGTCGGCTCGCTCATCCAGGTCGGCATCGGCTCGATGATCGGCGCGCCGCTCGGCATGATGGTCGGCGTCTACCTGTCCGAAGTCGGCAAGACCTCGCGCTTCGCCTCGGTCGTGCGCTTCGTCAACGACATCCTGCTCTCGGCGCCGTCCGTGCTGATCGGCCTCTTCGTTTACCAGATCGCCGTCGCCCCCTTCCACAGCTTCTCCGGCATCGCCGGCGCGCTCGCTCTCGCGCTGCTCGCCATGCCTGTCGTCGCGCGCACCACGGAAGACATCCTGCGCCTCGTGCCGCAGGCTTACCGCGACGGCGCGATTGCCCTCGGCAGCCGCGAAAACGAAGTCGTCCGCAAGGTCGTCCTCCCCGCAGCCTTCGGCGGCATCCTCACCGGCATCCTCCTCGCCGTCGCCCGCATCGCCGGCGAGACCGCGCCGTTGATCTTCACCTCGCTCGGCAACTCCAACTGGTCGACCGACCTCACCAAGCCGATGGCCAGCCTGCCGATCGCGATCTACCGCTATGCCGGCTCGCCCTCGGCCGACCTGATCCAGCTCGCCTGGACCGGCGCGCTGCTGATCACCGTCGGCGTCCTCCTGCTCAACGTCGTCTCTCGCGTCTCGCTCGCCGCCGTGAAACGCGGCCAGTCCTAAGGCTGCCCGAAACAGGGCCGCCAGACGCAAGCCTGATGGACATCCGCCCCTCCTGCCGCTAGCGATCAGCGGGATGAGCGAACCCGCGCCCCAATCCGCCCGCCGCCCCGGCCTTGCGCTGCAGGTCCCCTCGGCCAGCACCGGCGCAGTCACGTCGCCCACCCGCATCAACGTGCGCAACGTCAACGCCTTCTACGGCGCCAAGCAGGCGCTCTTTGATGTGAACCTCGAAATCCCCGACAACGCCGTCACGGCTTTCATCGGCGCGTCCGGCTGCGGCAAGTCCACGCTGCTGCGCTGCCTCAACCGCATGAACGACACCATCCCAGGCGCCCGCGTCGATGGCGAGATCCTGATGGACGGCGCAGACATCAACGCCGCCGATGTCGATCCCGTTCTGGTCCGCACGCGCATCGGCATGGTCTTCCAGAAGCCCAGCCCCTTCCCGATGTCGATCTACGACAACGTCGCCTACGGCCCGCGCACCCACAAACTGACGACATCGAAAGCCGAACTCGACGAGCTGGTCGAACGCTCCCTGCGCCGCGCTGCCCTCTGGGAAGAGGCGAAGGATCGGCTCAACAAATCCGGCCTCGGCCTCTCCGGCGGCCAGCAGCAGCGCCTCTGCATCGCGCGCGCCCTCGCTGTCTCGCCCGCCGTCATCCTGATGGATGAACCCTGCTCCGCGCTCGATCCCGTCGCCACCGCGCATATCGAGCAGCTGATCGAAGACATCCGCAAGCACACCTGCATCGTCATGGTCACCCACTCGATGGCGCAAGCCGCCCGCGTCAGCCAGATCACCGCCTTCTTCAACATGGGCAAGCTGATCGAAACGGCCCCGACCGCCGACCTGTTCACCGCCCCGAAGCTGGAACAGACACAGGACTACATCACCGGCCGCTTCGGCTGAGCGAACCCTGCGCGCTCTAGCGGGAGTCATCCTCGGGCTT
>CALMWO010000145.1 GCA_937873805.1 uncultured Hyphomonadaceae bacterium | reverse complement strand
CTGGACTATTTTAGTGCCCGCTCACCCCTAAGTTGCGTGCGCTACGACCTCCCCCTCATAGGTGCCTACAATTTCGTGCTGGACGGGGTGCTGGAAGGTGGCGTGAACCGCAGTCTCAACGTAAGCGCCTTGCCGATCACCTATGGATTCGGGCTTGACGTTTTCCGGAATCGCCAGGGCATGAGTTCCTCGATCTGGCTCTGCGGATGGCCGTTGATGATAGCGTCGAGGGTCTCGGCGAGGTAGGCAACGGGATTGACGTCGTTAAGCTTGCAGGTGGCCACGACGGATGAGAGCAGCGCCCAGTTTTCGGCCCCGACCTCATGGCCAGCAAACAGGGCGTTTTTTCTGGTCAGGCATATCGGCCGGATGGCGTTTTCGACCGGGTTTGTATCGAGCTCGAGCCGGCCATCGTCCAGGAAGCGGGTGAGCCCTTCCCAATGGGCAAGACCATAGCGGATGTCTTCGGCCAGCTTTGAGCCCGAGGAGATCATCGACAATTGCTTTTCAAACCACGGCTTCAAGGCGGCGATAATCGGGGAGGAGTGCTTTTGTCGTGCGGCGAGCCGAGCTTGTGGCGTCATGCCGCGCACCGTCGCCTCGACGGCGTAGAGCGTAGCGATCTGGCGCACAGCGGCTTCGGCGATCGGGGACTTGGTGTTGCGCGCCAGCTTCACAAATCGTCGGCGCAGATGGCTCCAGCAATGGACGAGCTTCCATGGTCCCTGCGACCGCTCCAGACGCGTCAGCCGGTCATAGCCCTCATAGGCGTCAACCTGCAGGAACTGTCCGCTGAAGCCTTGGAGGAACCGTTCGGCATGCTCGCCGCCACGCCCGGGCGCATAGTGGAACAGCACGATGGGCGGACCTTGGCCACCATGACTGCGATCATCGCAGGCAATCGCCCAGAAGAAGCCCTTCTTGACCTTGCCGCGCCCGGGATCGAGCACCGGCGCCGTGGTCTCGTCCATGAACAGTCGATCCGCGCCAGCCAGATGCCAGCGCATGTGGCTGGCGACGGGCTTGAGATGGAAGCAGGCTCGGCCAGCCCAGTTGCCCAATGTCGCGCGATCCAACTGGATGCCCTGGCGAGCGTAGATTTCGGCCTGCCGGTAGAACGGCAGATGATCGCCGAACTTGGCGACGATGACCTGGGCGATCAGCGCCTCGGTCGGCAGGGCGCCGGGCACTACATGCTCGGGCGCATGCGCCTGCACGACCGCGCCCGAGCAGCGGCGGCAAGCGTATTTCGGGCGCCGGGTGACCAGAACGCGCAACTGTGCCGGAACCACGTCCAACCGTTCACTCACGTCCTCGCCGATCCTGGCCATCTCACCGCAGCCGCACGGGCACAGCGTGCTCTCAGGTTCGATGATCCGCTCCACCCGCGGCAGATGGGCAGGCAAGTGGCCGCGGTTGCGCCGGTGAGAACCGGACGTGCCGTCCGAACGGCCCTGGATGATCCGCTGTGCCTTTTCCTGCGCGGCATCGAGCACGCCCTGCGCGATCGCCACGTCTTCGAGCCGCAGGTGGTATTGATCGGGATGCAGCTTTTCGGACTTGGCGCCGAACTTCTCGTGGTTCAGTTGACCGACGATGGCCTCCAGCCGGCGCCGCGCCTCCTCGGATTCAGCTAAGGCTGCTTGAGCCTCGGCGAGGAGCGCCTTCAAATGCTCGTTCTCTTCCTGGAGAACCATCAGATTCATACGCTAAATCAAGCACATGATCGCCGATGGCGCCACCGGGAACAACTCGCTTGAGTCACTGTGTCACACTCATCCGGCAAGCTGCGGGCGTCGCACCCCCTCGGGGCGAACCAGTCTCCAGTCCAGCCCTTCGAACAAGGCCGCGAACATCGCTGGCGACATGCGCATCACCCCGTCGCGAACCTGCGGCCACACGAACTTCGAACCCTCGAGCCGCTTGTAAACAAGCACAAGTCCAGTGCCATCCCAGACCAGAATCTTGATCCGGTCAGCCCTTTTGGCCCGAAAGACGAAAGCAGCGCCGACGTAAGGATCGAGACCGAGTATCTCCTGCACCGCCACCGCCAGCCCGTCCATGCCGCGGCGGAAGTCGACCGGACGGGTCGCCATGTAGATCTTCAGATCGGCGCCTGGTGCAATCATCGCGAAGCCCGCACCGCACGGATCACCTGCGGCAGGTGCTCGAGATCAATCGCCGTTCGGATCACCATGTCGTCGATCACGATCTCCACCTTCGCCGAAGTCGATTTCGATGGCCTCATCGTCCGCTGGGGCGCCGATGGTTCCTCCACCATCAGCGGCGCAAACATCGGCGCCATGCTTTCCGGCAGTGCCAGCCGCCCCTGACGAAGGCGACGCCGCCAATCGTAAACTTGCCAGCGGGTCACACCATGCTTGCGCGCGACCGCCGTCACCTGCATCCCAGGCATCAGGCTCTCGGCCGCAATCCGGGCCTTATCGGCCTCCGAGCGAACCCGCCGTCCCGTCGGACCTTCCAGAACCTCGACCCGGCCTGCGTAGCCAGTTGTCGGGACGTCCAAATAGACGTCCATTTTGCCGTCTGCTCCCACCCAACCCTCCGTCTCTCGCGATCGGAAGGATTCTTGGCACATTCACCTCATGCGCCGCACGAGGGGAGCGGCGTGGCGCTTACACCTCGACTGTTGCCGAGTTGCAATGGACGTCTTCGACGTTCGCTGTTAGCGTTTTATTAACGAAAGAGTGCAG
>CALMWO010000144.1 GCA_937873805.1 uncultured Hyphomonadaceae bacterium | reverse complement strand
AGCGGACATCCCACTCCCCGTATCGGCGATTCCGGCTCCCAGCCGGTCGATCCAGAGCCGACCATCGGGATTGAGCATGACCTCGATGACGGAGGTGTCCTCAAGCCAGGCCGCGATCTCCGGCCCGAGCGCCGTCCGCAACATGCGCGCGCCGCGCGACGATGCTTCGGACCGGATCGGTATGACGCTCATGAAATGCCTCTTGTCTGCGAGGCAACCGACCAACGCCTGCGCTCACGAGGCAGATCAAAAGGGCATCAGAACGCGTATGCGCAACAGCTTGTTACGGTCGGGGTGGTCTAGCGCATTTTGAGAAAGCGACGGCAGGTTGGCTGCGTTCAAAGCCAGCTGGACGGCCTCGACAATTCACAGCGTTTGCAAGGGAGCGAACGTCACAAGGTCAGGGCTGATACCGAATCGTGCAAAGTTCTCGGCCTCTCTGCTCGGGTCCGTATGGTAGCTTACGGACCAGCTGGTGGACGGCGACACGCGCTCGATGATTTCAGAAACGTATGGAGCATCGACGTCGGACAGGGAATGGCCGAGGACGACGATTTCCTTGATGCAGCCGAGCGCCTCGAATACAGCGCGATGTCGCTCAATGATTGATGCTGTCGGCTTGAATGTGTCGGAGAAATACTGGTCGATCAAACGATAGCCGCCCGCGACCCGAACGTCTGTATCCTCATCAATGTTCGGTGACAGCTTCTCCTCAGGGAGACGCTCCCAGCCATGACCGAGGATGATCTGATCGTTAGGGCGACTAGCGCTACCATGGATGTGAAGAATATTCGTCTCGGCTACGCCATACAGGCGCTGAAGCGTGGGCGTGTAGTTGAAGTTGATGAAACGACTGTGCGGATCAATGCTTCGGACCGGGACAAATGTTCCTGGCGCTGGGATTGGCAGCCCGCGAATCCAGTCGGCGAAGTGCCGACGAAGCGTTTCCGATAGGCCGCCTACGACCTGCTGGATCTCATACTCATAATCATGGTGATAGGCGTCGCTCCAGTCCTCGGCACCGTAGGATACCAGGAACTGTTCGGCATGGTCGATAACCTGATCCTCATCGAACGTCGCCAGCCGCTCCTCAAAGTAGTTCCAGAAATCCTCGTCGAAGGCGAGATATTCTCTAACGAGATTGAAGCAGGCCCTGTCGATTCTTTCAACATAGTGGCCGAAGCTGAAGTAGCTCGACGGTATGCCGTGGTGCAGGTCGAAGCCATTGCCGATCACATAGAGACGTTCCACTCCTATGGCCTCCGATCATCGAAGTATACGGTAGCCCCCAGATTGGCATTGCCACAATGCATATGCAGGATGCTTGCTTCAGAAGTGAAGCATGATTCCTGGAATGAGCTTCTATTCAAAACCATGGCCTATCTTCAAATTGTCGGCCGCGATGCCCATATCCAGCGCCCGGAGATCGCGGACGTCGGGCAGGAGCGGCCAGGAGGGGGAAATCGAACATGGCGGAAGGCCCTCAGGAACCAATGGTGATCGACGTGCGGCAACTGGAAAGAATCCAGCATGTGCACCGCGGGTTTCTATATCAGCATCTGTACGCGGCCGAATGCCTCCTTCGTGCGCCGGGCACCGGCACGTTGCGAATTGTTGTCGAGCGTGACGAGGACGTAGAGATCGTGGGTCCCGATGGTCGCCTGTATATTCAGGTCAAGACCCGGGGAGAGACGCTTCAACCTTCCGATGTCATCGATGCTCTGGCGCGCTTTGTCGACATTCGCCGCGAGCACGCAGCGGGCACTCGCCAGGGCACGGCGAGCTTCTTGATTGCCTGCAACGTGCCGCCATCACCGAAACTGACCAAGATGCGTGGAGCAGACGACTGGCCCGCCGATGTCGAGCTGATCTGGCCCGCAGGCCCCGATCCTAAGCCCGGTATTCCTCGGCCAACAGCAAGTGTTGCCGATGCCGTGGGTGCCTGTGTCGCGATAGCGGGAACCCTTCCGTTCGCGATCCTGCGACCGGACACACTTACCTGGAAGCTGGCTGGCGAAGTTATGATGGCCTCTAGTGGATCGCCGCCACGTGAGGATCATGCCTTCGAGAGCGATGAACTTCCTGCGCTGTTCGAGCAGCTCGTCGTGCAAATGCAGGACCTACCTGCACCGCCGCTGGTCTATCGATCGCAAATCGACGAACCACCGCTGCAGACCGAAGACCGGATCCGCATCCTCTGTGGCCTTTCTGGCGCAGGCAAGACGGCGTGGGTGGCGGAGGCCGCAGTGCACTCGCCGGATGCGATCACCTACATCGATGTCGCCGACATCCCGGGCACAGCCCTTCCGGCAACCGTCGCACGCGAGGTCGCCGCGCGGATGTTCGGTCGCACCCGCGGCGTGCTCGGCGAAATTCTGCTCCCAGGCGCGTCACCCCTTGAGACACTTGGGGCACTAAGTGTGCGCCTCGGGCAAGACGGCCTGCATGTGCAGGTCGTTCTCGACAATGTGCATACGCTGCCAGCGGACGATGTTCGAGCATTGGTCGCCCGTTCGCCGAATATTCGATTTCTTCTGGTCGGTCAGTCCGGGGTTACGGTTGCAGAGCTGGAGACGTTGCTCGAAATTACAACGGAGACGCTAGGCGGCTGGAATGAGGACACAATCGCCGCTGCAATCACAGACGCGAGTTGCCATGCTGACTATCCCGCATGTGAACGGTTGTCACGGCTAACCGGTGCGCTGCCCTTTTACGTCTTGAATGCGGCTATGATTGCCGCACGTGAGTATGATGGCTCGATAGCCGCGCTATGCGCCGAGATCGAGACGCAAACGCATGCAGCTTCTGTCGCCCAAGAACTGATCCTCAAGCGCGCATTCGAGGGACTTTCCGCAGAGCAGGCGGAAACCATTGGTGTGCTCAGTCTTTCCGATGTAGCCATCGCGCGTGACGACGCCATCGCGCTGATAGAGACCGCGCTTGGTCTTAGTAAGCGCGAGGCCATGGCTCGGATGCGCTCACTTCCTCAATCCGGAATGCTCGAGCTGTTCGGGAACGATGGCGTGAAAATCCATGACGCAGTAAGGATTCTCGGCTGCGCTTATGTCGCCGAACGCGGCGCCGATTTCGAACGCTCGTCGCAGCAGGCTCTGCTCGACCTCATGGTGGACTCTATCAGGCGGGACTGGAGCGTCGGCAAGCTTGGCCTGCTCATCCGACTCTTCGGCAGCCTAGGCCAAGCTGATGTTCTGGTACAGTTTGCGACCGATGAACTGTTCCACGAAATGGGCGTGTGGCCCGAAATCGAACCGATCATGGCCGCCGTGGCTGCGGACGCAAGTGCGAATCCAGAGACGCGATTGTGGGCCCTTGATGGCCTTGTTTTCAACAATCTACGTGAAGGCGATCGCGAGGCGGCCATGCCGCGGCTCGAAAGAATGAAAGCGCTGCTAGATACGGAGGAACTCGGCGCGTCCGAATGGCTCGCATGGGCCATGAAGCGCATGCTGGCGCTCACCGATACCGGCGATGTCGATGGTGTGCTCGACATGAGTACGCAGGTCGAAGCGCGCCTCCCTGACAGCCCTGAACACCGCCGCATATTCCGCTACAACCGAGCGCTCGCGCTTTTCAAGCTTGGTCAAAATGCGTTGGCAGCGAGCGAAGTCGAGCCGCTGATCGAGGAGTATTACGGTGTAGTGGGTCTGACGCCTGACGATGTGCTTGGGCGCAACGCATCCGAGTTGCGTCCGCTGCTTCCCAAAGGGCGCGACTTGACGGACGATCTCAAACATCTCGCCGACACGCTCGATCTTTACGCTCAGTCGCGAGGTAGCGACGGTCATTACACAGGCCTTGCCCGCATACACTCAATGAAGTTCTACGATCTAGCTCGAGCCCCTCAATCGCTGGTCAGGGTCGGTCAGGATCTGGTCGACGACTTTGTTTCCCGCAATGATTTCGTGGGCGCAAGGGATGTTCTTGAGAGAAACCTGTTTCCTACCATTCAGGGCCTCGGACTTGTATCATGGGTAGTCCCGGTTCGTGCCCAGTACGCTGTAGTACTCGCTTACTGCGGGGATCATGGTGCCGCAGTGGCCGAGATGGAGCGGCTGCGCCCTTACGAGGCAGGACTTAGTCCCGCGCAGCAAGGTGAACTGCGCGGTCAACGCAGACTCGTTGAGCGCCTCAAGCGGTTCGGTGGTCCTCCTCAGGCACAAATATCAGTGCCTCCCGCAATGCAGGCGATGTTTGATGCGCGACGGGGCCAGGCCACAGCTGTGCAAAGGAAGATTGGGCGGAATGAAAGGTGTCCGTGTGGTTCGACCAAAAAATACAAGCATTGTCATGGTCGATGATTCGTCACTTTTGATCGCCAAGGCTGCTTAAACGGTCGTAAGCTACTCAATCCCTACATTTCGATCCAGATGTGGTCGATCCGGATGCCCTTCAGGCCATTGCGCCGCGCATGATCGGACCTCAATGACGCCATTCTGGTAGCGATGTCGTGCTCGACGATGGCGAACTTGTCAGCGATCGACCAGCCTTCCACAGCATCTCCGTCCAACCCGTCAATCCATTCGTCGATCTGAACGGCCCAGGTCGGGATATCGCGAGCCTGAACATAGCCAATCATGGCGGCCCGAGCTTGGTTGGCGGCATGATGTCCAGCCTTGAATCGCTGGACACCTCCTGTGGTGTTGAAGCGGCTGTAGAGGTATTCTCGCTCGTCGCGGTCGGTTCCGTTCGGGGTCGGCAGTCGTTTGCATTCGATGGGGAGTAGGGTCTGATACTCCGTATACTGACGGCCTTCGATCCAGATAACTGATCCACTGGGTGCTACCACCAGATCGATAGATCGGCGGCCATCATTTTCATCCG
>CALMWO010000143.1 GCA_937873805.1 uncultured Hyphomonadaceae bacterium | reverse complement strand
TGCGCAGCTACGCTCTCGGGCTGGCAGAAGACGCAACCATTCTCGCCGAAATGCTGGACTCCAGCGGTGATGGCCAGCACATCCTTTCGACGCTGTCGATGGAAATTCTGATGAAGGCAGTTGGGCTTGTCGAGAGCGGGATAGACGGCCGCGCGTTTGGTCACAACTATCTGGCGCTTTGGCAGGCGTTGTCGCCAGCGACACGTGCTGAAGTGCTGAACCTTGCAGGGCCGCGCAATCCAGGTTTAGCCAACCTAGCCATCATCGAACATGCTCTGGCAGCGTGGGAATACGCATTCACGCGCGGTCGATATCCCTACGAAGTGAATAGGGAACTGACAGATGCAGAAGTCGCTGCGCGTGGTGCTACGTGGGCAGCGGCCGGCGCACCGCTCACGGAAGCCGCTACTGACTTCATGTATTACCCCAATGAACAGGACAGCCTGATTTTTGGCATACGCGGTTGGCTGTCAGCCCGCATCGGGGCTGAAACGTGAGGGGCCTTTCTCCGTGGCGTCGCAAGGTCGTGGTCTATGGCGCGCGGATGCTGATGTGGGCAGCCATCGGGCGGGCTCGGCATATGCTACGGCGCAGCCCGACGCCGCGCATCCTGATTGACACCTCGGTCTTCACCAACAGCGTCACGCATGAAACTAGGTGGATCTCGAACGGCCGGCTTAGTCGCATTCCTGGCCTGGAAAGCGGCTACAGTGCGCGAGTTCCCATCCACGCCAGGGACGACACCAGCGAACTGTATCGCGAAATCTGCTTCCTTGCACCGCTCGGCAGGCTGTTCAACGAGAAGCTTCTGGCACCGTTCACGTCTGGCGAATTGGACACTGAACTATGGCGGTTTCCACCGAGCCTTCATCGCGGCGGCGGGCGGGACGACTTGTCGGTGTTCCGCGTTCGGCCCGAACGCATCGACAATGTGAGGTTGGATGCATTGGTGCATCCCCGCGATGTGGCGATGCAGATGCAGCAAGCCCGCATCAACGCCTGCACCGAAGAACCGTTCGTCTCGCTTGTGAAAGTGCTGGGCGCAGACAATTCGTTTGATGCCTTTCACATCCACACCGCCGAAAAGCATGGGCTAGACGCCTTCATGCACTTGGACCTGAAGCTTTCGCGGATGCTCAAGGCGCAGGAACGACGGCCCGTCATCGAAGGACTGCGCAGCAAGGTTCTGCTACCCTCTCAACTTGCGGCGCTTTACAAGGTCAAGCCTGTGCCGCCCTACGTAATGAGCTATGAGGGTGCGCGCTTTCACGTTCGGCCCGATCTGAATGCCGGCGGCAAGCGCGCGTCATCACGCCAGAAGCAGTAGCCCATTCGCCGTCGCTAGTCGCACCACTGCGATGTCGCGGCAACGAGTGTTCCTGATTTTCTGCCGAGCGCAAATTATTGAGACGCTTCGCAGCGCTTTAAACTTCGGCCCTTCCGCACCGCATTTTGGCGCCGTCCAATGGTTCCTCGCGTGTGCTGGAATTGCTTCGTGTTGCCGCATGTTTCCGAATGCGCTCGCCGGATTTCAGTGTGACCCCAGTGTGACACGACCCTCGTAAATATATGAAAAGATTAAGCTATCCGCCCCTTCCATCATCGGGGCGACCGAGAATCTACGCAATTGATTTTCACCAAGGATAGCGAGGTACAGAAGGAACGAGATTTTGAGTTTGCGTCACGATTTTCTCCAAAAACACCGGGCGTATCCCGTCGTTTCCGGACTCAATTTTCTATCGGCGCCGAATCCCCGAAAATCAGCGCTACACGTCGCACAAGGAACGCCTCGGCGTCGCTCAAAGCACCACCTCCTCACGGTCCTTGCCATCACGCGCCGCGGTCATACGCTCGGCCAGCTTGCGGATTGTCGGCGCCTCGAACACGTCGCGCAAGGTGAGGCGCGCGTCCGACACGGCGCCTATACGCGCAATAACCCGCGTGGCGAGCAACGAATGTCCGCAAAAGACAAAAAAATCATCATCGGGACCGAACGCTTCGACGCCCAGCAGGCCCGCCCATATCTCTGCGAGCTGCCGCTCCTCGACCGTCTCGAAAATTGTGGTAGCCAGCAGAGATACCTTATCGGAAACGCTGCCCGCTTCAGAAGCGGCTTGCTGCGCCGCAACTTCCGTTCTGACGTCTCCCATCGCCACGATGGCGTGCGCGCGTTCACCAGCCACAAGGGCCGTAAGCGCCCCAAGCGCCTGATCGGGCGGGATCTGCTGACGTTTCTGCAGATCAACCAAATCGGTATCAGCCTGGTCATCGAGAAGTCGCGCAGCCATGCCGATGTCACGCCACTGCCCCCAGCCGATGCATAGCGTGCGTCGCCAGGCAGTCGGCAGGACTTCGCTCTCGACGAAGGCGTTGAGCACGGCGTTTGCGCCGCAATAGGCACTGAGGCCGGGGTACCCCGACACGCCGCTGATCGAGCCTGTCGCTAAGAACAGCGCGAGCGGTTCCTCGCGCAGAGCTTCGGTGATGGCCTCTATGCCTTCAAGCTTGGGGCGAACGACGTTGTCGAAATCCGCATCCTTGGTGAAAAAGGCAATGTCGCCGACGCCGGATGAGCCCGCCGCATGGATGACTGCGTCGAGCGCGCCGAAAGCCTGTTTCGCGGAGGTCGCCATGGCGCGGACGGCCGCCGGATCGGCCATGTCGCCTTCGAAGACAAGAGCGTCGCCGCCGAGGCGCCGAATTTCCGCGATGGCGGAAGCCTTCACGCCTGCATCGGCGCCGCGCGAGATGAAGATGATGCGAGCCTGGAGCGTCTGGGCGAGTTCGCCAGCAATGGCGCGACCGATAGCGCCCAAACCGCCAAAAACCATCACCACGGCACCTGCGGGGAGCGCAGAAGCCGCGCTCGCGGGCTGAGGCGACGCCAGGGGGGCGATATCGCGCACAAAACGCACTCCGCGGCGCCAAGCGGAGAACTGGCCGGACGAGGCATCACGGGCCTCGAACGTCAGCGCCTTGGCAAGCGAAGCTTCGGCGTCGACATCAACATAGCGTAGCCGAAGGCCCGGGCATTCGCGCTGCAAGGCGAGGACGGGGCCGAACACCAGCGCGGCGTAGGGGTCGCGAATGCGTTCATCCAACACGCGGACCAAGCCCTGCCCGCCAACGAGGATGCGACAGGGGGTAGCGCGGTTCCATGTTTCCAGCTTCTGCGCCACGGCGACGAGCGTGTGATAAGCGCGCCTTGCTTCGGCAGGGCCGGCGGTCGTCATCGGTCCAAGTAGGATGGCGCCGGAAACCTCAGAGGGCTTGTCAATGTCCGCGGCATCGCTGACGCGCGCAGCATCAGCGCCGGCATCGCGCAGAGCGGAGAGGAGCACATCGCCGCGCGATGAAGCCTGAGGTTCGACGAGCAACCAGCGAGCGTGCAGCGACGCGGCCGGCGCCTCCTCACTGCGCTTCCAGGTGATGGCAAAATGGTTCACTCCCACCGCCAGTGCAGAAGGAGGCAATGCCGTTGCCGGCGCGTGAGACGGATCCACCCAGTGGCGCTTGCGGTTAAACGGATAGGTGGGCAGCGCAATGCGCAACAGACCGGCCGCCTCGTTAAGGCGCGCGGGCGCATCGAGCGCGCCCAGCGTCCATAGCTTGCCGGCGGCGGCGAGAATCGTCGCTGCGTCCTGATCGGCCTGATCCGGACGGGGCGAGGATTCAACAACACGCGTCGCGGCGTTGGACGGCAGCGAGTTGCGGGCCAATGTCGCCAGCGCACGGGCGGGACCGACTTCCAGCAAGGCGGCGTCCGGGAAGGCGTCGATGACAGCGTTGAGGCCGGCATCGAAGCGCACGGGGCGACGCAGATGCTCCGCATAATAGGCGGGATCAACGGCCTGCTCGGCCGTGATCCAATCGCCTGTGACGTTGGAAACATAAGGCAATGCCGGCACATGACGCTGCACGTTGGCGACCACCTGCTCGAACGCCTTCATCACCGGCTCCATCATGCGCGAATGGAAGGCATGCGAGACACGCAGTCGACGCGCGCTGACGCTTTCGGCTTCGAGCTGCTTCACGAAGGCGTCGATCGCATCGACACGACCGGAAACGACGCAAAGATCGGGGCCGTTCTCAGCCGCTATCTCGAGATCGGCGGCGTCGATGCGCGCCTGCGCCTCGTTAAGCGGCAGATTGACGGCAGCCATCGCGCCTGGCGGCATATCCTGCATGAGGCGACCGCGCGCGACGACGACCTTCAGCGCATGCTCCAGCGAGAATACGCCGGCGATGCAGGCTGCGGCATACTCGCCGATGCTGTGGCCCAGCATAGCAGACGGTCTTACGCCCCAAGAGGCCCAGAGGCGCGACAGAGCGTAGGATGTCGCAAAGAGTGCGGGTTGCGCGATGGCCGTCTGCGACAGCGTTTTGCTGTCGCCTTTGAAAACAAGCTTACGCAAGTCCTCCTCCATCCAGCGCGCAGCGATGTCGGCGCAGGCATCGAATGCGGCGCGGAAGACAGACTCAGCGCGATAGAGTCCCGCAGCCATACCGGGGTGTTGCCCGCCCTGCCCGCTGAAGAGGAACGCGACGGGGCGCAGGCCGCCTTCGTGGTGTCCGGTCGCGCCCCGCTTGGCGTGTAGGTCTTTGAGAAGGCTCTGTCGATCGACGCCGACGATGGCGCGGCGATGCGGGAAGTCGCGCCGGCCTGCCTGCAACGTCCACTCGGCATTAGCGAGGTCTGCTTCGGACGCATCGGCGAGCGCATCGGCCATCCGATCGCCCAAGGCGTCAAGCTCCTCCTTGTGGCGAGCGGAAAGCACGAGTAGCCGTGTCGGGCGCACGGGCGCTGCGGCAGCGAGCGCGGGCGCCTGCTCCAGTACAACGTGAGCGTTGGTGCCGCCGATGCCGAAAGAGCTGACCCCTGCTCGGCGCGGGCCTTCGACCATCCAGGGCGCAGCTTCGCCGCTGAGCAGGAACGGGCTACGCTCAATATCGAGCGCGGGATTGACGCGTTTGAAATTGACCAGCGGTGGTATGGCGTCGCTCTGCAGGACGAGAAGCGCCTTGATCAGACCGGCGACGCCGGCGGCGGCGTCCAGGTGGCCAAGATTGGCCTTAACGGCGCCGAGGCGGCAGAAGCCGACGTCGCTCGTATCAATGCGAAAGGCCCGCTTCAGAGCCGCAATCTCGATTGGATCGCCGAGCGGCGTGCCCGTGCCGTGGGTCTCGATGTAGCCGATGCTGCGCGCCGGCGTGGCGGCGAGCGCGAGCGCGGCAACGATGGCCTCTACCTGTCCGTCGACGCTAGGTGCAGTGAAGCCGGCTTTCGCCGCGCCATCGTTGTTGACCGCAGCTCCTCGGATTACACCGCAGATCGAATCGCGGTCGGCGAGAGCGTCGGCCAGACGCTTCAGCACGACGATGCCCGCGCCAGCGCCGGGACGAGTGCCGCGCGCATCCGCATCGAACGGACGGCACCGGCCATCCGGCGAGAGGATCATGCTCTCTTGATAGAGATAGCCGGCGCGCTGCGGGAAGGTGATCGAAACGCCGCCCGCCAGCGCAATGTCGCATTCGCCACGCGCCAGAGCGCGACAGGCCTCGACGACCGCGACCAGTGAGGTGGAGCATGCGGTCTGCAGCGTCATGCTGGGGCCGCGCAAATCGAACTGGTAGGAGGCCCGGGTGCAGAGGAAGTCCTTATCGTTGGCCAGCATCAACTGGTAACCTCCGACCGCTTCTGTAAGCTGTGGGCTCCGAAGAATGTGGGCAAGCAGATAGGTGTTCATCGAACAGCCGGCGTAGACACCGACCGCCCGTTGCGCCGGCTCACGCGCGTATCCGGCTGTTTCCAGTGCCTCCCAGCAACATTCGAGGAACAAGCGGTGCTGTGGATCGAGAATTTGCGCTTCGCGCGGCGACATGCCGAAGAAACCGGCATCGAACATGTCCGCGTCGGCAAGGTGGACACCGCCCCGCACGTAGGCCGGATCACGACGCAGCGCGTCGGGCACGCTGGCGACATCCATTTCAGCGTCCGAGAAGGCCTGGAATGCGTCGACGCCGTTCGCGATCAAGCGCCGATAGGATTCGATGTCAGGTGCGCCAGGAAAGCGACCCGCCATACCGATGACGGCGATGGCGTGGGTTGGGAAGCCTTTGGTGGCGTAGGGATTAGACATGTGCCTGCTTTCCCGCCCGAGCGAGCGCGCGCTTGACCGCGACATCCTCCTGCTCCGAGCCGCTCATCCGTTCAGTCTGCGCAGCCACAGTGGTGTAATTGAACAGCTCGACGATTTGCACATCGCGATCGAACGCGGCGTTAAGCGCCGTCTGGATCTGCACGACCAGCAGCGAATGACCGCCGACATCGAAGAAGTTCTCGTGCAGGCCGACGCGCTCGATTTTGAGGACGCGCTTCCAGATGTTAGCAACACGGTGCTGAGCGGGCGACATTAGCACATCATTGCTGGCCTCGCCACGCGGCGCGCGGTCGGACGTGGGCGCCGGCAGGGCCGCCCTGTCGATCTTGCCATTGCCGGAAAGCGGGAATGCCTCTAGCGCGACGAAGGCGGAGGGCAGCATGTAGTCTGGCAGGTCGCCGCGCAGCACCGCAAGGGCCTGTCGCGAATCGAAGGGTGCATTCGGTGAGGCGATCACATAGGCGACGATCTGTTTGTCGCCCGGCGTATCCTCGCGGACGGACGCCACAGCGGACGCGACGCCGGGAACCTTGGCCAAGCGCACCTCGATCTCACCCAGTTCTATCCGAAAGCCGCGCACTTTCACCTGCCCGTCTCCACGGCCGATGAAATCAAGGACGCCCTCGGCGAGCCATGCAACCGCGTCTCCGGTACGATAGGCACGCTCCTCCCGGCCTTCGACGTTGATCGTGCAGAAGCGCTCAGCTGTGAGTTCAGGGCGATTGCGATAGCCGCGGGCCACGCCCTCGCCTGCGATCACCAGTTCACCCTGGGCTCCGATGGGCGCGAGCCCGCCGGAAGCCTCGAGCACGTAGACGCGCGTGTTGGCGATGGGATGGCCGATCGGGATACGCGGTCGGTCGAGATCCGCGCGCGTCACGCGGTGCATGGTGGACCATATCGTGGTCTCGGTCGGACCATACATGTTCCAAAGAGCGTCAACCTTATCAAGCAAGGCAGCCGCGAGCGCTCGCGGCATCTCCTCGCCACCACAAAGTGCGACAAGGCCGGGGGTACCCGTCCATCCAGACTCAAGCAACAGGCGCCACGTGGCTGGTGTCGCCTGGAGAAAGCGAACATTGTGGCGCGAGATCAACGCCCGGAGAAGGCGGCCGTCGAGCGCCTCCTCGCGCGTGGCGAACACGACGCGGGCGCCCAACGTCAGCGGCAACCAGATCTCTAGGCCGGCAATGTCAAAGGCGGGCGTCGTGACCGACAGCAGCACGTCGTCCGGCTTTGGATCCAGTGCCTGATGCATGGCTTCAAGAAAGGCGACGAGTTGGCGATGCTCGACCTCGACGCCCTTCGGCGCACCCGTCGATCCGGACGTGTAAATGACATAGGCAAGTCCGACGGGGTCGACTTGTGCATGCTCCATTACATCGGTTCGAACTCCGACGGCGTCGACCGCCAGGATCGGCATGGAGAGGTCTTCGAAAGCTGCACGACCGATATCGTCGGAAAGAATGCAGGCGACGCTGGCATCCTCCGCCACAAAGCGGCGACGGGCGGGAGGGTGGGCGGGATCGAGCGGCACATAGGCGGCACCAACGATCAGCACGCCCGCCAGCTTGCCGTCGCGGATGATGTCCCACTGCTGGGTCTTGACGCCCTCGTCGT
>CALMWO010000142.1 GCA_937873805.1 uncultured Hyphomonadaceae bacterium | reverse complement strand
GCGAGGGCGGGGTCGAGAATGGCGCCGTTGGCGAAGCCGGGATTGGCGAGGCGAACGGGGCTGCCGAAGTGGGGCGGCGGCGGCGCGGAGCGGGCGCGGGAATTTGCGCCGCGATAGATCGACAGCATGGTGTTGGCGGCGCTTTCGAGTTCGGCCTCGTAATTGCGCGCGGCGGCTTCGAGCTGCTTCTTGGCGTCGGTGTGATTGTCGATGGCCTGTAGGGACGGGCCGATGTCATAGAGGAAGGCGCCGACGGCTTGCGAGGCGGCGGCCTGTTCATCGAGCATTTCGCCGGTCACATCGTCGAGCAGGTCGAGATAGTCGTCGCGCTGGTCTTCGGCTTCATTGTAGCGCTTGGTGTAGTCTGGGTAGCGGTCGCCGAACTCATAGCCTTTGCGCGCTGCATAGACGCCGGCGATGATGCCGACCGCGATCATGATGAAGCTGAGCTCGTCGAGATGGCTGAAGCCCCATGCGGCTGGCGGCGGCGTGGGAGGGGTGCGGTAGATCTGCGTGAACCAGTCTACGGCGGTCCACAGCGGGGACACGCCTTCCGCAACCGCGTTGCGGGCCACGCGATAGAGGCCGATGACTGCGTGAACGACGGGCAGGCCGATGAGCAAAGCGAGCACGGCGGCGAAGCCCAGCAGCTTGTTGAATATGAAGGTGCTGTTGACCCGCTTCACCAGCGCAAAGCCGATTACCGTGCAGACCACGATGTTGGCGGCGGCGATGATGAGCGCCTGGAAGAATGCGCCGAGCATGCCGAGCTGGTTGCCCTCTGTGAAGAAGAACAGGTTGAGGCCGCCCTCGACGAGGGCGATCAGGAACAGGTCAGCGAAGAAGACGAAGGCGCCGCGCGGCGCCTTGGCCGGACGTTTGAGTTTCCGGCGGTCGCGCCATTCCTGGAAATCCGCCTGGCCTTCGCGCAGGCGCTGGAATTTCTGTTCGAGGTCGCGGAGATCGACAACGGCGCGCTGCTCAATGGCAGAGATTTTCGGGGCGATGCGGTTTTCGAGTTCGGTGGTGACGAGGCGCGAGCGTGCGCGGGCGAGCAACTCGTTGAGGCTGCGCAGGCGATCGATCATGTCGTTGCGAAGCTGGGTGCGCTCCGCGACGATGCCGCCGACGACTTCGGATTCGATGTCGTCTAGGGCCAGCGCATCGGCTGGCGGCTGGTTCGCTGCGCCGCGCTCGGCGCCGCGCGACTCAAGCGACAAGCGTTTCGCATACCGCTCGATGTCGAGCGGGCGAAACACGGTCAGATCGGGAAGGCTGTTGCCGTCCACCCAGAAAACCCCAATGCGCCAGCGCCAGAAACGCGGGCATTTTACATGGACGTCGCGGATTGCGCTCGCAAATTACGCAGTTGCGGCAAGGGAAATTGCGCGCCGCAAACGGGGCGCCGCCATAAGCCGGACATAATCTGTGACGTGTTCAGAACGTCCAGGTGAGATCTGTGTACCCGAACAGGGCGTCGCCTTCGCTTGCGGCATTGGGCGCGGATTCGAGAAACTCGCCACGCATGACGGCCGCCCCGCCAACAGTGAGGCGGAGCGAATCCGGAAGGAGCCAGCGCCGGTAACGCAGTTCGATCTGGGTTCCCACGTCGTCACCGGACGCGCTGGCTGTGTCGCGCACGCCGGAGTTTGAAAAGCTGTCGGCGCTTGATTCGAGCTGCAGGCGGCGGACGGCGAGCGCTGCGTCGGATGCGCTGTCGGGCTTCACTTCGAGACGGACGCCCGGCCCGATCAGGTTGGTTCGGGCAATGACGCCGTAAATGCTGGTGGGGCCGAACTCGAAGGCGCGGTCGCCGAACAGGACGTCAAAGCGTTCGCTTGAGAGATCGGATGGCGAGCGGTCGCCGGAGGCCTGATCGTACTGCAGGGCGATGCGGGGCGCCCAGGGCGCATCCAGCGTGTAGCCGAGCTGGGCGTGGATCATCTCGGCGTCGTGGTCGAGATCGGTCGTGTCGGCTGAGCTTGTGGTCGCGCGCACCGATCCAGTCTGGCTGACGTACTCGAGGTCGAAGTCGAAAGCCGCCTTGGCGGGGGCGAGGCGCAGGCGAGCGCCGAGCGTCGAGAGGTCGCGGTTGCGCGTCGCGTTGTCGGAGGCGTCATCTTCATCGAGGTCGAAGAGGTAGACTTCGCCAACTATCGTGTAGGGCAGCGGCGCTTCGAGGCTGAGGCCGCCGAAGCCGACATTGTCGAGCGGCTGGTTGAGCCACACTTCGTTGTCGAGCGCGGAAGGGACGTCGGACGGCGCACGGTTGACGGGGTGGGTGTAGAACGCCGTCGCTTTCAGATTGGCATTGCTGGTCCAGACCGCGCGGGCGCCATCGAAGGATTGCAGGATGCTGCGATAGCCCGAGCGCGCGATCAGGCGGCGGGAGCCGACATCCATGGTGAAGCGGCCGAGCGTAAGGTCCAGGGCCGCGCCTTGCTGCAGGAAGTCCTTTGGACGCCAGGCGAGATAGAGCTGGGAAGGTTCTAGCGCATCGACTTCGGCGGCAGAGCCGCCGCCGGCATTGCCGGAGAGCAGGCGCGAATCGAGGAGTTCGCCGCCGATGATGATGGCGCCGGTGTTGATCTCGGCTTTGAGCAGCGTCTGGACGCTGAGCAGTTCATCGCCGCCGCTGCGGCCAGCGACGAGGGTATTGGTCAGGGTTTCGTAGCGCGGACGGACAGAGCCGGTGATTTTCAGCCAGTCGGGCGCGTCGATGGCCGTTCCCAGCCGCCATGGCTGCGGCTTTGTCGTTTCCTGTGCCAGCGCAGATGGGGCCGTCACCACGGTGGCGAGGGTAAAACAGGAGAGCAGGGCGGGTTGTCGACGCATTTGCGGGCTATATCTCAAGGAGTGGACACTGCGGCAGCCGCTTCTCCCCGGCAGGGAAAGGCGGGTTTAGTCCGTTTACTTACTCTACAGGGACAATATAGTTTGAAGAGAGTCGCCAGCTGGTTAGCGGGCGCCGCCCTTTTCTGTCCCGGTAAAGCCGATGATCTCACAGAAGGCTAAATACGCATTGCGGGCGCTCGTGGCGCTGGCCAAGCAGCCGCCCGGAAAGCCGACCTTCATTTCGGAGATTGCCGAAACCCAGAACATCCCGAAGAAGTTTCTCGAGCAGATCCTGCTCGACCTGAAGCATCAGGGACTGGTGGCGTCCCGGCGCGGAAAAGCCGGTGGTTATGGGCTTTTGCGGCCTGCCGACACGATTTCGTTCGGCGAAGTGCTGCGCATTATCGACGGGCCGATCGCGCCTTTGCCGTGCCTGTCCAAGATCGCCTACCGGCGCTGCGAGGACTGCAAGGAGGAGGCGAGCTGCGAGGTTCGTCGGGTGTTCGCGCAGGTGGCGGATGCGACCCGTGGCGTGCTCGATCGGACGACGATTGCGGACGCGCTGGAGGCGCGCCTGCCGCCACGACTGAGAGACGCTGTCGCCTGATCCAGGTTTGACAAACTCTACCGGACCACTAGCGTAATAGCTGCTCCGGAGGACTTCTCTCATGCGCCTGAAGCTAGTCGCCCTGGCCGCATCGCTGGCGCTTGCCGCGTGCGGGGGCCAGACGAATGCAGGCGGCGAAATCTCGCTGCTGAACGTTTCCTATGATCCGACGCGCGAGCTCTATGAGGAGTTCAACGCCGACTTCTCGGCCAACTACAAGACGCCTGAGGGCAAGACCGTGAAGGTCAACATGTCCCATGGCGGATCGGGCAAGCAGACCCGTTCGGTGATTGACGGGCTCGATGCGGATGTTGTGACGCTCGCGCTGCAGAACGACATCGACCTCATTGCCAAGGAGACCGGCAAGATTCCGGCGGACTGGCGCACCAAGCTGCCGGCCAATTCGGCGCCGTACACCTCGACGATCGTGTTCCTGGTGCGCGCGGGCAATCCGAAGAACATCAAGGACTGGAATGACCTGACGCTTCCGGGCGTGGGCGTGATCACGCCGAACCCAAAGACATCGGGCGGCGCGCGCTGGAACTATCTCGCGGCATGGGCCTATGCCTCGAAGCAGTTCGTGGGCGATGAAGCCAAGATCAAGGAATTCGTCGGCGCGCTCTACAAGAACGTGCTGAAGCTTGATAGCGGCGCGCGTGGAAGCACGGTGACGTTTACCCAGCAGGGCACAGGCGACGTGTTGATCACGTGGGAGAACGAAGGCTTCCTCACACTCGACGAGCAGGGCGCTGATAAATACCAGATCGTCTATCCCTCCCTGTCGATCCGCGCCGAGCCGCCGGTCGCTGTCGTCGTCGGCAACGCCGAGAAGAAGGGCCCGGAGCAGGTCGCGGTCGCAGAGGCCTATCTCAAGCATCTCTACGAGCCGGCTGGTCAGCGCATCGTCGCCAAGCACTATTACCGCCCGAACGATCCGTCGGCCGCAGACCCTGCCGACATCGCGCGGCTTCAGCCGGTTGAGATGGTGACGATCGACGACCCGCTGTTTGGCGGATGGGCGCAGGCGCAACCCAAGCATTTTGACGACGGTGGTCTCTACGACCAGATCTTCACGGCGAGATAGCGTATGACGGCAACGGCGCCGGACGGGGCGCGTAGTTTCCGCTGGCGGCGGCGTAGCGTCCTGCCAGGCTTCGGCCTGAGCATGGGATATACGATCGCGTACCTGTCGCTGATCGTCCTCATCCCGCTCGCCGGTCTTGGTATCCGTTCCGCCTCGCTGGGCTGGGACCAGTTCTGGAAGATCGCGTTCGACCAGCGCGTTGTCTCGGCGCTGCAGCTGTCGTTCGGCGCCGCCCTGATCGCGGCGATCATCAATACGGTCTTCGGCGTGCTCGTGGCCTGGGTGCTGGTGCGTTATCGCTTCCCGGGGCGTCGCTGGCTCGATGCGGCGGTGGATCTTCCGTTCGCATTGCCGACGGCGGTGGCCGGGATTGCGCTTGCAACGCTCTATGCGCCCAACGGCCCCTTCGGAATGATCCTGGACGACTGGTTCGGCATCAAGGTGGGCTTCACTTCGACGGGCGTGGTGATGGCGCTGATCTTCGTTGGCTTGCCGTTCGTCGTGCGCACCGTGCAGCCCGTTCTGGAAGAGATTGATCGGGAGACAGAGGAAGTCGCCGCAACGCTTGGCGCGCGGCGCTGGCGCACGGTCACGCGCGTGATTTTCCCGGCGCTTTTCCCGGCCATCCTCACCGGCTTCGCGTTGTCGTTCGCGCGCGGTGTCGGCGAATACGGCTCGGTGATCTTCATCGCCTCGAACCTGCCTTACCAGTCCGAGATCGCGCCGCTGCTGATCATCATTAAGCTCGAAGAGCACAACTATGCCGGCGCGACAGCGATCGCGACGATCATGCTGGTGATCTCGTTCGCCATGCTGTTCGTGATCAACCTGCTGCAGGCCTGGAGCCGGAAGTGGTTCGGCCATGAGTAGCGAAGCAACGGCGACACGTCAGAAGAGCAAGGTTCGTCAGGCGATCGGCGAGGGCCCTAGGACGCGCATGGTGCTGATCGCCGTGTCGCTGGGCTTCCTCGGGCTGATGCTGATTGCGCCGCTGCTTGTGGTGTTCGTCGAGGCGTTCAGCCGCGGGCTTGGCGTCTATTTCGATGCGCTGGCGCTGCCTGACACGATGGCGGCGTTGCAACTGACGCTTCTGGTGGCGGTGATCGCCGTGCCGGCCAACCTCGTTTTCGGCGTGGCTGCCGCGTGGCTGATCGCCAAGTTCGATTTCAAGGGCAAGGCGTTCCTGCTCACGCTGATCGACCTCCCATTCGCCGTTTCGCCGGTCGTGTCTGGCCTGATCTTCGTGCTGCTGTTCGGCGCCAACAGCGCGCTGGGGCCGGTGCTGGACAGCTATGGCATCAAGGTTCTGTTCGCTGTGCCGGGCATCGTGATTGCGACCATCTTCATCACGTTCCCTTTCATCGCGCGCGAACTCATCCCGCTGATGCAGCAGCAAGGCTCCTCGGAAGAGGAGGCGGCCGTGTCGCTGGGCGCCAGCGGCTGGCGGACGTTCTTCCAGGTCACGTTGCCGAACGTGAAATGGGGTCTGCTTTATGGCGTGCTGCTGTGCAATGCGCGCGCGATGGGTGAATTCGGCGCGGTTTCCGTGGTCTCGGGCCACATTCGCGGCGTGACGAACACGCTGCCGCTGCACATCGAAATCCTCTATAACGACAACAAGGCTGCCGCGGCATTTGCCGTGGCGTCCTTGCTGGCCATGCTTGCCCTCGTCACGCTTGCGGTTAAGACGCTGCTTGAAGCCCGGTTCGCCGGCGAGATCGCAGCACAGCGGCGCCACTGATCGGAGCACATACGTCTTTATGCAGGTTCGTGCGGAAAATCTCCGGAAGCAGTATGTCGGCATCGCCGCGCTCGATGACGTGTCTCTGACCGTTCAGCCGGGTGAGCTGGTTGCGCTGCTGGGTCCGTCCGGCTCGGGCAAGACGACGCTGCTGCGCACCATCGCAGGGTTGGAGGCGCCGGATTCGGGTACCGTCTATTTCAACGATCGCGATCTGTCCGACAGCCGCATCCAGGACCGTGGTGTTGGGTTCGTGTTCCAGCACTACGCGCTGTTCAAGCATATGCGCGTGATGGACAACATTGCCTTCGGCCTGCGTGCGCGCAGCAAGAACAAGCCCAAGGAATCCGAGATCAAGCGGCGCGTGCTGGAGCTGCTGGACCTCGTGCAGCTGTCCGGCCTTGAGCGCCGTTTCCCGGCGCAGCTTTCGGGCGGCCAGCGGCAGCGTGTGGCGCTTGCCCGCGCACTGGCGATTGAACCGAGCGTGCTTCTGCTCGATGAGCCGTTCGGCGCGCTGGATGCGCGCGTGCGCAAGGACTTGCGTCGCTGGTTGCGCGAGATCCACGAGCGCACTGGCCACACCACGCTATTCGTCACGCACGATCAGGAAGAAGCGCTTGAGCTGGCTGACCGCGTGGTCGTCATGAACAAGGGCAAGATCGAGCAATCAGCGACGCCCGACGAAATCTACGACACGCCGGCAACGCCGTTTGTGTTCTCTTTCATCGGCGAGTCGAGTGTCATTCCGGTCCAGATCGGCAATGGCCGCGCCACGCTGGATGAGCGGCTGCTCGATCTCGAGATTGGCGCTTTGCCGGATGGGCCTGCGCAGCTCTATCTGCGTCCCGAGGACGTCACCATGGTGACCGATGGCGGCCCGGGCATACCTGGGCTCGTGGTTTCGACGCGCCGCATCGGCGGCATGCGTCGCGTGACTATCGAGTGCGGTCTGGCGCGCCATCGCATCGAGTTTGATGCGCCGGCGGAAGTTCCGATCAACAACTCGCAGCGCCTGACCATCCGCGTCATCGGTGGCCGCGTTTATGGGTCCGGGTCTGAAGGCTATGAGACGGAACGGCTTGCCGCTTCCGCAACGTCGGACTTCAAGTGGGCAAAGGCCGAGGGCTGGCTGGACCGTTAGGTCGGTTACGCTGCGCGCCTGATCGTTGCAGCGACGACTGCCAGCCCCATGAAGGCGCCGCCAATGCCACGTTGGAACCAGCGCTTCACCGGGTTGTGCGACAGGGCCTTTGACATCACACCGCCGGCGAGCGCGTAAATGGTCTGCGCGCCGAAGTCGATCACGATGGTGATGGCTCCAAGAAAGAGCGATTGCGTCCAGACCGGCTTTGTCGGATCGATGAACTGCGGAAAAAGCGCGAGGAAGAACAGGATTGTCTTCGGATTGCCGAGGCCGACCATAAGTCCGTCACGCCATGCCTTTGCGCTTGCTTCCCCGGTGGCAAGGGGCGGGGTGTCACTCTTGCTGAAAGATGCGCGGATGGCCTGGAAGCCGAGCCAGGCGAGGTAAGCTGCGCCTGCCCATTTGATGATCTCGAACGCAGCGCCTGAAGCGGCGATCACGCTGGCAAGGCCGATCGCGGACAGAAGCACATAGAGCGAATTGGCCGTTTCGATGCCTGCCGCCGCATGGAAGCCTGCGCGAGGCCCACGCCAGGCGGATTGCGTCATGACGAAAAGAACGTTGGGGCCGGGTGCTATCGCGATCGCAACAACGAGGCCAACATAAGCCAGAAGCGTAGGGGTGGGGATCAGGTCCAGCATCACGCGATTTCCTTGTCGATTGCGCGTTCTAGCAGCCGGTCCTGCCAGCATATGTCAGCATTGAATGGCCGTACCGATCAGTGATCGCTGACATCCGGGCGTCACGCCGTCGCGATTTGCCCGCGTTCTGAAAACCCGTATAGATTGTCCATAGCTCGGCGGGACAACAGCCACCGCAGTACGGCAGGGAGAGACGAACATGTGTGACGAGCATACCGAACACGATAACGAAGATGGGTTTGACTCAGGCCGGCTTTCGCGGCGCGGCTTCGGCGTGATGTCGATGGCGGCGCTTGCCGCCTGCACGACCAGCCCGGAAAATCCCGCCACGATCGTCGAGCGTGAAGTCGAGATCACCACGCCGGATGGCGTGATCGATGCGCACTACGCTGCCCCGTCTTCGGGCAAGCACCCGGCCGTGCTGGTATGGCCGGATATCATGGGCCTGCGTCCGGCGTTCCGCCTGATGGGCAAGCGCCTTGCCGAGTCGGGCTATGCGGTGCTGACCGTGAACCCGTTCTATCGCATGGCGAAGGGTCAGGTGTTCGACGCGACAACCGAGAAGTTCTCGGACCCGCCAGTGCGCCAGCGTCTCGTCGCCCTGATGGGCCCGACGACCAGCAACCCGGACAACACCAAGAAAGATGCGATCGCGGCCGTCGCCTGGCTCGACAAGCAGAAGGAAGTCGACACCTCCAAAGGTATCGGCACGACCGGATACTGCATGGGCGGTCCGCTGGTGATGCGCACGATGGCATTTGTGCCCAATCGCGTGACGGCCGGTGGCTCGTTCCACGGTGGCGGTCTTGCGACCGCTGCGCCGACCAGCCCCGTGCTGCTCGTGCCGCAGATGAAAGCCAAGGCCGTGCTGATCGCCGTCGCGCAGAACGACGACAAGCAGGACACGACCGTGAAGGAGAAGGTGAAAGCTGCTTTCGATGCGCAGAAGATTCCGGCGGAAGTCGAAGTCTATGCGGCCGATCACGGCTGGTGCCCGCCTGACAGCCAGGTGTTCAACCAGGCCGAAGCGGACCGGGCATGGGGCCGCCTGCTGGCGACCTTCAAGGCCGGCCTCTAGGTCAGGTTCTACTGTTGTAATGAGAACGCGGCTCGCTCGGCGTGCCGCGTTTTTTACATTCAGCGAGCAGCGTTTTTTACAAAGTCTTCCAGGTAATCGCCTTCGACCTTGTCGGGCTCGCCCGAAAACCACGCGCCGCGGATATGGCGGCGGATCGCACTCGCATCTGTGGCGGATGCGGCCGAGTGCCAGAGATAGGCGTCGTGGAACAGCACATCGCCATCATCGCAATAGATCGCGACTTCGCCGGGCACTTTCTCGAAGCCCAGCGGCATGTCGAAGGGTGGCTCGATCTGCACATGTCCCCCGCTGGCGCGTGCGCCGTCGGGCAGGGGCACGTTGTTGGCGTTGCGGAACGGCGCAGGCGTCGCCCAGCGATGGCTGCCGGGCACGACACGCAGGAAGCCGTTCGCAGGGCTTGTGCCGTCGATATGGATCGTGAAGGCCGCGCTGGGCCAGACGTCCAGCTGCGGTCCGCTCTGCCAGTCACTGTGCCAGCCGATGCGCTTGTAGCCTGAAGCCAGATCCGCACGCGCATCCTGATAGACAACGCCAAAGCGCGAATGCTCGCGCAGGTGGCCGTTCGGAATCCAGCGGTCCATCAGCGAGGTAATCGCTGGGTGAACCACTGCGGCGCGCGTCTGTGGTGCGATCTGGGTGATGTATTGCACATAGTTGGCAAAGCGCCCGCCAGCGGCGGCGTCGGTCAGGATGGAGTTGCCGTGCTTCTCGGCCAGCTCGCCATTGGCGACGCGGGTCTGCGCCGCTGCGCATTCGGCCAGCATGGCGGCGAGGTCTGCGGGGGAATAGAGCCCGCGCAGGATCGCAAAGCCGTGCTTGCGGAAAAAGCTTTCGAGATCGTCGAGCGCTCCCTCGCGGAAGACGCCGAAATCCGGATCGATGCTGACCTTGCCCTTCATGCGCTCTGGCGAGCACGATTGCGGACGTTTGGCAACGGGGCGCGCGGGCGCGGGCGTGCGATAGGGTGAAGCGGTCAGGTCGCGGGCAATGGCGATTGCCGGCGCCTTTGAATGCGAGAGCGGGGCTGTTGTCGCAGCCTGGAATGCGCCAAGAGTTGCGCGGGGCAGGATCTGGTCGGCAAGAGTGGGCATGGGCTTTTCAATCGACAATCTGCGCAGCCTCGGCGGCGTAGCCTTCGTGATCGCCGTGGCGTGGGCGCTGTCGGACAACCGTTCGAAATTCCCGTGGCGTATCGTTGCCGTCGCGCTGGGCCTTGAGATCGTGTTGGCGGTGTCGATGTTCGCACTGCCACCCCTGCGGGCCCTGCTGGCGGGTGTCTCAGCCGGGATCGACGGGCTGCAAGCGGCAACACTTGAAGGCGCGCGCTTCGTGTTCGGTTATCTGGCCGGCGGCGCGACGCCCTATGCGCTGACAAATCCTGAAAACAGCACGGTTCTCGCTTTCGGCGTGTTGCCGCTAATCATCGTGGTGTCAGCCTTGTCGGCGCTGCTCTGGCGGTGGGGTGTGCTGGAGTGGGCATGCCGTGGCCTTGGCTTCGTCTTGCGCAAGACAATGGGCATAGGCGGCGCTTTGGGTCTGGCGACCGGGGCCAACATCTTTCTCGGCATGGTCGAGGCGCCGCTTGTCGTGCGACCCTATCTCGAGCGGATGTCACGCGCCGATCTGTTCGTGATCATGACAACGGGCATGGCGACCATCGCTGGCACGGTCATGGCGCTCTATGCGTCATTCCTGGGCGGATCGTCGCCCGATGCGGCGGGGCATATCCTCATCGCCTCGTTCATGGCGGCGCCCGGTTCGATCGCCATTGCACGCGTCATGATGCCAGCAGGCGACGGTGTGGGCGCGGCGGCAATCGAGAAGGCGCCGAAGCTCTATCGCTCATCGATGGATGCGTTTGCGCGCGGCGTGCAGGATGGGGTCAACATGCTGATCGCCGTGGTGGCGATGTTGCTGGCCGCCGTCGCATTCGTAGCATTGGCGAACATGCTCCTCGCTGCAGCGTTGCCGGAGATCGGCGGATCGGAGCTGACGATCGGGCGCATCTTTGGCTGGATATTCTCCCCCTTCATGTGGATGCTGGGCATTCCGTGGCACGATGCCCTGCCTGCCGGCGAGCTGATGGGCACGAAGACCGCGCTCAACGAGCTGATCGCCTATCTCGATATGTCGCGCCTGGCGTCGGATGCGATCGAGCCGCGCACTCGTCTGATGATGATCTACGCGCTCTGCGGATTTGCGAACTTTGCCTCGGTGGCGATCATGATCGGCGGCCTGAGCTCGATCTGCCCCGAACGGCGAGATGATTTCGCCGATCTCGGATTGAAAAGCCTGCTGGCCGGGACGCTCACCAACATGCTGAGCGCGGCGTTGATCGGGCTTGCGCCGTTGGGCTTGCTTCAGCTGTAGCTATTTCTTGGCCTTCGGCCTTTTTGCGGCTGCTTTTTTTACCGCCACTCGATGTGCTTTCGCGTCGGCAACTTCAAGATTCTCGGCGATCCGTGCTTTCACCAGCTTGGCGACAAGCGTCGCCGGAATGGGCTTCTCCGGTTGGAACTGCATCGTGCCGGACGATGTCGTGAATTCGGCAGCAGCGGGAAACTTCTGGATCAGCGTCGAGCTCATTGGAAAGAAGCTCAGATGCTTCTTGAAAGCGCCGTAGGCGACCAGATGGCCGTGCAGCAGATAAGTCGGCTGGCCATAGCTGATGACTTCTTCAGCGCCGGGCGCGGCGGCAAGAATCTGCGCACGCAGCTTCTCCAGCGCGGCGCGTCGTACAGGCTCAAGACGCGCGAGCCACTGTTCGACATCCTTCGCGACCGGAGCCCCGCGCATCAGCGTCTCCTCAGCGCCACGAGCAAACCACGTTGTCGACCGAGCCATTGTCGATGATGTTTGCCATCAGGAATACATAGGGGTCGGTGACGCGCTGCCGCCCTTGCTGTGTAATGACTTCCACCTTGGGAAAGGTCGCCAGAAGGCGATCGATTGCATCACGTGGATTCACGCGGCCGAAGTTCGAGAGGCAAAGCGCATTGAACTCCATGATGAAGACCGGTTTTGCGGCAAGCACGGCTTGAGCGGAGTCGAGCACCGACATCTCACACCCTTCGACATCGACTTTTACCAGTGACGGCATGCCGTGCCGTGCCGCCAGTGAATCCAGACTGATGGCCTGCATCGATGTGCGTGTGAAGTAGTCGTGCCCCGGAGGTTCTTCGCCGGGAATGACAGAGGTGGAGCTTTTGCTGGCATTTGTGTTGGTCAAGAATGTCCGTTGCTCACCATCGGGTCCGACCAACGCCTGAACGCACGTCACGCGGTTTCCTAGTCGGCGATCCAGTTCAGCAAATGATGCGGGGTCGGGCTCGATGGCAACGATGCGACTCGCATGCGGCAGCATCGCTTCGGAGACTTCGCCCACGTTGGCGCCAACATCGAAGAAGACGCCGCCATCTATGAACTGTCGGCATTCACGAATGACCAGATCGGCTTCATCGATCGGGGTGCCACGCAGCCGGCGCATGATGCCGAGACCAAAGCCGCGGAAAGCCATCTAGACCCCCGTCACTTCGCCCGCCTGCGCTTCGGACTTCAGCCACGCCATGAAGGTGCGGGCGAGTTTCGAGGGGGTGCGCCATTTCGGGTAGACGATCCAGTAGGCGAAATCGATGTCGCTGGCGCCGTCGGCAAACGGCGCGATCAGGCGGCCACGCTCGAGGTCGCCTGAGGCAATGGCGAACTTGGCAAGCGCCACGCCACGCCCGGCGGCAGCGGCTTCGACGACCAGCGAGGATTGCGTGAAGCGTGGCCCGCGATTGCCGTCAACCGTGGTGACGCCGCGCGCCTTCAGCCATGCATTCCAGTCGGGACGCGACGGATCATTCTCCGGGCTTTCATCATGCAGCAGCACGTGATGGCTGAGGTCGGCTGGGCTGCGCAGCGGGTGCGGTCCGCTCATCAGGTCGGGCGAGCAAACGGGGAGGACGGATTCCGACATGATCTTGTCGGCGCGCAGGCCCTCATAGAGGCCCTTGCCATGGCGCAGGGCGAGGTCGATGTCGGACGAGTTGAAGTCGGTCATCGCCATGTCGGCGGAAACCCAGACTTCAGCTTCCGGATTCAGTTCCTGGAATTTCTCCAGCCGGGGCGCGAGCCATTTGGCGGCAAAGGAAGGCGCCGACGAGATCATCAGGCGGTCGCGTCGGGCCGGCGCGCGCATGTGG
>CALMWO010000141.1 GCA_937873805.1 uncultured Hyphomonadaceae bacterium | reverse complement strand
CCGCATTGAAGACATAGCCATTGTAAACCGGCGCGAGCCCCGCGCGATGCGCGCTTTCATCCGAGAACCCACCATGCCGCCGCGCACCCGGCTTCAGCCTGAACAGCGTCGACATCGGCAGATAGCCATAGACCCGCTCGCCCACCTTCACGCTCGGTGATTTGCTCTCCGTCACCGTCGCAAAGCCCCACACGGGCACACGGCCCCACGCGGCATCCGGCGCCGGATAGAACTGCCAGTATTTGAGAAAATCCCCGAACGCACCGTAGGTGATGTTGTTCGCCGTCAGCGAAAACAGATCGACCTTCAGCTCAACCTCGCCATCCGCCACCGCCGGCAATTTCATCGCCATCAATGTCGTTTCGGCTAACGCCGACTTCTTCACGAGCAGGTCCATGCGGCTCTCCCTGTTGGGCAGAGCATGGCCCGCGAGCGATGGTCCGTCACCAGCAAAAATGGCGGCGCGCACTGGAAGCGGATCTTTAAGTCCGCGTTCCCCACGAAGGCGGGGACCCAGCCCCAAAAAGCAAAGTGCGCGAAGCGCCCGCTCCTCACTCGTCCGTATAAATCCCCACGCGTCTGAACCCTGTCGCATCAGCCCGCCCGCGGAACATGCCTTCCGTGTTCATGCTCAGCGCCGCGCTGCCATCATGGCTCAGCACGATCACGCCGCCCGTGCCGCCCAGCGCCGCCACCTCATCCAGCGTCGCCTTCGCTGCCTGCTCCGCGCTCATGCCCTGCATGGCCACGCGGGCGCAGATCATGCGCGCCACGCTCGCCCGGATGAAATACTCGCCATCGCCCGTCGATGACACGGCACACGATGCATTGTCGGCATACGTTCCGGCGCCGATGATCGGCGCATCGCCCACACGCCCCGGCGGCTTGGCGTTCATGCCACCCGTCGATGTCGCCGCCGCGAGATTGCCCTTGCTGTCCATCGCAACCGCGCCAACGGTGCCGTAACGATCCATCGGCTGCAGGTCGCCCGCCATCGCGCGCTTCAGCGCATCGAGCCTGCGTGGCGTAATGAAATACTCCGGCGGCACGATCTCCAGCCCCGCTGTCGCCGCCATCTCGTCCACTGCCTTGCCCGCGAACATCACGCGCCCGCTCTGCTCCATCACATAGCGCGCCGCGCGGATCGGGTTCTTCACCGTCCGCGCCTGCGCCACCGCGCCCGCCTTGCGATCGCGCCCATCCATGATCGACGCATCCAGCTCCGCCACGCCTTCGCGCGTCAGCACAGCTCCCTTGCCAGCGTTGAAGTTGGGATTGTCCTCAAGCACGCGCACCGCAGCTTCCACCGCATCAACCGCCTGCCCGCCGCTGGCCAGAACTTTCGATCCAGCCTCCAGCGCATCGTTCAGCCCGGCGCGGTAGGCCGCGTCGACCTCAGGCGTCATCTCGGCCCGGCGCATCACGCCCGCGCCGCCATGGATCAGCAACGTCCATTCCGGTTTCGCCACGGGGGCCTCCATACTTGTGCAAGCCGAAGCCAGAACCGCCAACGCCACCACCCATGCACGCATGCCAGCCTCCTGATGCGTGAATACCGCCTGCATTCTCCGTATCAGGCTGAGTTCGTCCAGCCTGCCATCCGCAACTTCTCACCCTCAGGCGAGGCGAGCGGCTGCGCTAATTCATGTTCTTCCTGGCAACTTCCCAGATCGGATTCCTGCACAATGCGCAGTCAGCCCCCTCGAAATACGTCGCGGCCTTCGCATCGCCCTTCAGCTGCCAGTCCAACCAGGCGACGCCTACCTCTGCGAACCACCCGCCGTTCGGATGATTGAACGTGCCGCCATGCCCCGAATTGATGCTGCCCAGAAATGCCGGAACGGTCGTAACGCGCGCAAAGTCATCTTTCCCGTTTGCATACGCAATATCGCTCGGTCCGCCGAGGAAGTAGGCGACCGGCGCGTGAAAGGCCGGGATCATCTCCTTCGTCGCGCCGCTCAGCCGCGCGCCGGCGCTATTCGCGCCACCCGAAAACACACCGCTGTTCCAGATCACCACTGTCTTGATGCGCGGATCGCCCGATACAGCCGTCGCCTGAAGCCCGCCGCACGACTGGCCCATCACCGCAACCTTGTCCGGGTTCAGCTTCCCGAAATACGGACTGCCCGCGCGCGCATTCTCCGCGATCGCCCAGTCGACAGCCGCCAGCAGGTCCGCATCCTTCGTCTGCGCTGACTTGATACCGGAGTTCGGGTCAGGCGTATCCGTCACCTGTCCCGGCCGCTGCGCAGCAAACGCCGGCAGCGGCGCGTCCTTCGGGCCTGACGCGATCACCACATAGCCATGGCTCGCCACCTGCTTCAGGAATGTCTGGAACAGCAGCCCCGCATTCGAACACGCGCCATTGCCCCACGCCACAATCGGCAGCCGCTTGTCGCCCGAGAACCCGGAAATATCCGTCGGACGATAGACCGTGTGCGACTTCAGCGTCGCCTCGGACAATGTGGAGACAGCATACGGCCCCGCAACTTGCGCCTTCGGCGGCGGCGCATCGGCAGGCGCAGCAAGCGATGTCGTCGGCACAGCAGCGACAAGCGGCGCTGGCTGAACAGGCGCAACCGGAGCCACAGGCGATGCCGGCGCAACAGGCGCCTGCGCACAGCCCGCGCTCAACGCCGCAACAGCCACAACAAAAGCGACAGATCTCATCACGCTTCTCCCCGATCATTTTGGAGAGAAACAAGCACGCCTGCCGCCGTTAGAGAAGCAACCTACAGGTTAGATTTTGCGCTGGTCAGCTCGTGCGTCCCATAGCGCTTTGGCGGCTGCAAAAACAGTTGCAACCACAATCGCGCCGCCGCCGAGAAGGGCCCGCTCTGTCCAGCCCGCTTGCAGTGCGTTGATAACAATCGGGACGCCGCATCCGGCCACGAAAACCAAAAGTCCTAACCAGTAAACTCGATATGGCTTCCGCATCTTCGCAGGATCGAACGGAAGCATTTCGTTCTGCGGCTTGCCACCGAGAAGAGGTGCCGCACCGAACACTGCGGAAACCCACCCAAATAACAAAAGCGGCAATACCAGCGATAACTGAAAGCTAGTCCCCAGGATTGGAGGCGCAAGAAAAAGCTGCATCCCCAGCGCGGCCGCCGCAAAGCCAACCATTTGCCGACCATACCGGCTAGCCCAGAGACTTATGGCTTCCAACCGCTCCCCCCAACCACGGAGAATCTACCCAGCCGCCTTCAACTGCACCAGTGCATCGCCCAGCTTCACCAGCGCAGCTTCCGCCGCTGCGTTGCGCGTGTGCTGTTCCTCGATCACCTCCGGCGGCGCCTTCGCCACGAACTGCTCGTTCGACAGCTTCTTCTCGATGCCCGCGATGTCGCCCTTGTGCCGCGCGATCTCTTTCTCCAGCCGCGCAATCTCGACCTTCAGGTCGATCAGAGCCGCCACGTCGATGCACGCCGTCGCCTCGTCCAGCACGATGCGGATCGCGCCCTTCGGCGCCTCCTTCGCAACCGACACAGACTCCAGCCGCGCCAGCCGCTCGATCAGCGACTGATATGTCTGCAGCCGTTTCTCACTCTCCGCCGAAGCGCCCACCAGCGCGAACGGCACTTTCGCCCCCGCCGGCACGTTGAGGTCCGACCGCGTCGAGCGGATCGACGTGATCAACCGGATAACCCAGTTCACTTCCGCATCCGCCGCCGTGTCGATCAGCGTCTCGTCCAGCGCCGGCCAGCTCTGCGAAATCAGCAGACCCTCGCGTCCGATCGGCTTGCCGAATTCCTGAAACAGCTGCTCGGTCACATACGGCATGAACGGGTGCAGCAGATGCACGATCTGATCCAGCGCCCAGGCCATCGTGGCGCGGGTCTCTTCCTCAGAGCCCATGAAGATCGGCTTGGTCAGTTCGATGTACCAGTCGCAGACCACGTTCCAGACATAGCCATAGATGGCGCCCGCCGCGTCGTTGAACTTGTACTCTGCAATCCCCGCCTCAACCGCCTTGGTCGTGCGCACGGCTTCGGAAACAACCCACTTGTTCAGCGTGTGCTTCACCGAGCCCGGATCAAACCCGGCCTTCAGTTCGCAGCCATTCATCTGCGCGAACTTCGTCGCGTTCCACAGCTTGGTCGAGAAGTTGCGATAACCCTCGACGCGCTGCTTCGCGAGCTTGATGTCGCGTCCCTGCGCCGCCATCGCCGCCAGCGTCATGCGCAACGCATCCGCGCCGAACTCATCCACCAGCTCCAGCGGGTCGATCGCATTGCCCAGCGACTTCGACATCTTCCGGCCCTTCTCGTCCCGGACGAGCGCGTGGATGTAGACATCTTTGAAAGGCACTTCGCCCATGAAGTGGATGCCCTGCATCATCATGCGGGCGACCCAGAAGAAGATAATGTCGAACGCCGTCACCAGCACGGCGCCCGGATAGAACTCCTTCAACGCCGGATCGACATCCCCCGGCCATCCCATGGTCGAGAACGGCCACAGCGCGGATGAGAACCACGTGTCCAGCACGTCTTCGTCCTGAACGAGCTCGACGTCCTTGCCGTAATGCTTCTTCGCCTGCTCGCGCGCGGCGGCTTCGTCATAGGCGACGAAGTATTTCTTGTCCGGCCCGTACCAAGCCGGAATCCTATGCCCCCACCACAGCTGGCGGCTCACGCACCACGGCTCGATATTCCGCATCCATTCGTAATACGTCTTGTCCCAGTTGCCCGGCACGAAGCGCGTTTCGCCAGTCTCCACGGCCTTGATCGCCGGCTGCGCCAGCGTCTTTGCG
>CALMWO010000140.1 GCA_937873805.1 uncultured Hyphomonadaceae bacterium | reverse complement strand
CAAGCCCCTTCGCGCAAAGTCTGACCCCCGGCCTTCGCCGGGGATGCGTGTTGAAAGAACACGCCCAACACCCCTGACCTGAAATCAGGGCCAAAATCCAAGCCCACCCCAACCCGCCACCAGCGGGAACGCGCCCCTGCGCCCACATCTTCCCCCTCCCCGAAACTCCCCCTATAAGCCCGCCCATGGTCTGGCCTGCGTTGTGCGGCCCCCATGAAGGACGACACCGATGCTCCGCATCCAGGAACTCAAGCTGCCGCTCGACCACGCCGAGCCCGCGCTCCGTCAGGCGATCCTCAAACGCCTCGCCCTCGCCGACCAGAACCTGATCTCATTTACCGTCTTCAAGCGCGCCTATGACGCCCGCAAGACCTCTGCGATCCAGCTGATCTATACGATCGACTGCGCGGTTAAGGACGAAGCCTCCGTCCTCAAGCGTCTCGAAAAAGACAAGCAGATCGGACGCACGCCAGACACGTCCTACAAACAGGTTGCCGCCGCCCCCACGAACACAAAGCGTCCCGTCGTCGTCGGCATGGGGCCATGTGGTCTGTTCGCCGGTCTCATCCTCGCCGAGATGGGCTTCAATCCGATCATTCTCGAACGCGGCAAGATCGTCCGCGAGCGCACCGTCGACACGTTCAAGTTCTGGCGCAAGGCGATCCTCGACCCCTCGTCCAACGCCCAGTTTGGCGAAGGCGGCGCCGGCACGTTCTCGGACGGCAAACTCTATTCCCAGATCAAGGACCCGCGCCATCTTGGCCGCAAGGTGCTCACCGAGTTCGTCGAAGCCGGCGCGCCCGAAGAAATCCTCTTCGTCTCGAAACCTCACATCGGCACCTTCCGCCTCGTCTCGATGATCGAGCACATGCGCGAGAAGATCGAACGCCTCGGCGGCGAGATCCGCTTCAAGCAACAGGTCACCGACGTCCTGATGCATGATCGCAACGGCGAGAAGCAGATCGCCGGCGTCGTCCTCGCCAGTGGCGAAACCATTGAGACCGATCACGTCGTCATGGCGCTTGGCCACTCCGCCCGCGACACATTCGAGATGCTGCACGCTCGCGGCGTTTTCTTCGAACCCAAGCCCTTTTCCATCGGCGTCCGCATCGAGCATCCGCAATCGATCATCGACTGCGCCCGCTTCGGCGCAAAGAACGCCGGCCACCCCATTCTCGGCGCTGCCGACTACAAGCTGGCCCACCACGCCGCGAACGGCCGCAGCGTCTACTCGTTCTGCATGTGCCCGGGCGGCACGGTCGTGGCCGCCGCGTCCGAACAAGGCCGCCTCGTCACCAACGGGATGAGTCAGTACTCGCGCAAGGAGCGCAACGCCAACGCGGGCATCGTCGTCGGCGTCACGCCGGAAGATTTCCCCGGAGACTTCCGCACGAACCCGCTCGCCGGCATCGCCTTCCAGCGCCACTGGGAAGAACAGGCCTTCATCGCGGGCGGCTCCAACTGGCTCGCCCCTGCTCAGCTCGTCGGCGACTTCCTCGCCAATCGCCCCAGCACAGCGCTCGGCGCCGTCGTCCCGTCCTACAAGCCAGGCGTCACGCCGACCGACCTCAATCTCTGCCTGCCCGAATACGCAACGACGGCGATGCGCGAAGCGCTCGCAGTCTTCGGCCGCCAGATCGAAGGCTACTCAATGAACGATGCGGTGATGACAGGCGTCGAAACGCGCACATCAAGCCCCATCCGCATGACGCGCGGCCAGGACCTGCAGTCGCTGAATGTGAAGGGGCTTTATCCCGCTGGAGAAGGCGCCGGCTATGCCGGCGGCATCCTCTCCGCCGCCGTGGACGGCATCAAGATCGCGGAAGCCGTGGCGCTGTCCGCCACGGCCCGCATTGCAGCTTAGGTCTTTTAGTCCTCTTCGCGGTTACGCAGCATGATGACCGCAGCCACCACCGCGCCAACAGCCGCGCCGATCGCGAGCGTGCGGAGCGGATGCTCCTTCACTTCGCGCGTCACGAATTTCGCAGCCTTCTTGCCGCCGCGCACGGCCTGATCGGCCACATCGCCAGCAATCTCACGCGCGTGCGTTGCGCTGTCGCCGAATACCCGGCGCGCCTTTTCCGAAAAATCAGACATCTCTTCCGCCACCCTTCCAGCCAGCTTGCTGGCCGATCCATTGTTTTCCGTATTGCGCGCAGTGGTCATTGGGAAATCCCTTCAGTCATCCGCTCCAGAATGCCCGGACGATGGAAAGGTTCCGCAACCCTGCTGACGCAAGCGGTGGGCCACGATACTCTGCCGCGATGGTTCCTGCCCAGCAGCAACTCGACGGTTTCCTGCAAAAGTATTCGCCCGAGATGGAAAAGCTCGGGCGCACCCTGATCGCGCACATGCGCAAACGCCTGCCCGGCGCCATGGTCATGGTTTACGACAATTACAATTCACTCGCCGTCGGCTTCGGTCCCGATCAGAAAGTCTCCACCCTGCCGGTGTCGATCGCGCTCTTCCCACGCTGGGCGACCTTGTTTTTCATGCAGGGATCCACACTTCCTGACCCGGAGAAACTACTCACGGGCAAGGG
>CALMWO010000139.1 GCA_937873805.1 uncultured Hyphomonadaceae bacterium | reverse complement strand
TCGGTCGCAATGGCGACCTCATAGCCTTCCTTGATCATGTTGTAGCGCAGCAGCTCAACCAGCGCGGGCTCGTCTTCGACGATCAGCGCGTAGGGTTTGGTCGCTGCGGCGGGGCGCATGGCAGGCCGTTCAAGTTCAGTTGTTGAGGGCATCGACTTTCGGCCTCTCGGTTGGGAGCTGTTCGCCCGTGACGAGGAAATGGATTTCTTCGGCGATGTTGGTGCAGTGATCGCCGATGCGTTCGAGGTTCTTGGCGACAAACAGAAGATGCGCGCAGGCGGAGATCGTGCGCGGATCTTCGATCATGTAGGTGACGACTTCGCGGAAGAGCGACTGGTAATGCTCATCGACCTCTTCGTCGCGCGACCAGACCTTGCTGGCGGCGTCTGTTTCGAGTGCCGAGTAAGCATCGAGCACGCGCTTGAGCTGTGCGTTCACCAGCTTGCCCATGCGGGCGACGCCCTTGAGCGCGCTCGGGGCCTCGATCTTGTCGACCAGCTTGACGCGCTTGGCGATGCTCTTGGCGAGGTCGCCGATGCGCTCCAGCTCGGAGGCGATCTTGAGGGCGGAGATGGTCTGGCGCAGGTCGCGCGCGAGCGGCTGGCGGAGGGCCAGGAGCCGGAGGATCTTCTTCTCGACTTCGACCTCGAGATTGTCGACCTGCGGATCGCGCGCCACCACGGTTTCAGCGAGCGCGAGGTCGCGGGTGGCGATCGCCTGAATGGCGTCCGACAGCATATCTTCGGCGAGGCCGCCCATGCGCGCGAGGTCGCCGGTCAGCTCTTCGAGGTCCTGCGAGAAAGACCGGACTGTATGTTCCATGGCCTTGTCCTTTCATCCCGGCGTTAGAGATAGGTACTCTACAGCGGCGCTGCCCTATCCGAAACGGCCGGTGATGTAGTCTTGCGTGCGCGTGTCGCGCGGATTGGTGAAGATCTGCTCGGTGGGGCCCGCTTCGATCAGCTTGCCGAGGTGGAAGAAGGCGGTCTGCTGCGAGACGCGGGCGGCCTGCGCCATCGAGTGGGTGACGATGATGATGCAGTAATTGGCTTTCAGCTCGTCGATCAGTTCTTCGATCTTGGCCGTCGCGATGGGATCGAGCGCGGAGCACGGCTCGTCCATCAGGATGATTTCGGGGCTGACGGCGATGGCGCGGGCGATGACGAGGCGCTGCTGCTGGCCGCCGGAAAGGCTCATGCCCGGAGCAGCGAGGCGATCCTTCACCTCGTCCCAGAGGCCAGCCTTGTGGAGCGAGGTTTCGACGATCTGCTCGAGATCTTTTTTCGAGCTGGCGAGGCCGTGGAGGCGGACGCCATAGGCGACGTTGTCGAAGATCGATTTCGGGAAGGGGTTCGGCTTCTGGAAGACCATGCCGACCTGTGCGCGCAGGAGGACGGGGTCGATCGACTTGTCGTTGATGTTCTCGCCGTCGATCGCGATCTCGCCGGTGACACGGCAGCCCGGGATGGTGTCGTTCATCCGGTTGATCGAGCGAAGGAAGGTGGACTTGCCGCAGCCCGAGGGGCCGATCAGCGAGGTGACGGATTTTTCCGGCATGTCGAGCGAGACATCGAACAGCGCCTGTTTTTCGCCGTAGAAAACGGACACGGCGGTCGCTTTCACCTTGGCGGGGCCGACAGGCGCGCGCGAAGCCGACGCCGAAACCTGCGGACGGGGCGGCGCTATGGTTTCCATCCGGCTCATCACCCTCACCGCTCCGTTCTTTATGGCATGGCCGAGGATTCGTCCCGCCGGAAGGGCTGACGATCTCGTCCCGCAGGGTTCCCATACGGTCCGATTGTGACAGTCGCGCGAAGGTTGGCGTTTTGCAGCCTGCGGCAGGGTGTTACGGGGTGAAAAGACCCTGCGGAGCTGTGGATAAGGGGGCCGGTGACGCTCAGGAAGCACTTGCACCGCGCATTTACAGTGGTTTTGGGGTGTGTTTCCTGCCCCGGATACCACTTCTTGGACAGGAATCACCGAAATGGCCGCTCCGCTGAGATTGTCTGACCACGATATGAGCACTGAACGGGGCTTTCTTTGCTCCTACAATGCCGCGGATGTGACATTGCCGGCCGAGCTGGCGGCGCCCGAAGAGGCGGCGCGGGAGTTGCCCCGGACCCTGCTGACCGGGCGGGTGCGGAAGCATCTGGAGGCGCTGCCGGTGCTGGACCTCAAGGCGTTCTGCGCGGGGGCCAGCGAGGCTGAGCTTCGGACCGCGATGGTGCGGTACTCGTTCATGGTGCAGGCCTATGTCTGGGGCGAGGCGGAGGCGCCGACTGTTCTGCCCGCGCCGCTGGCCGTGCCGATGTGGGCGCTGGCGAAGCGGCTGGGGCAGCAGCCGCTGCTGCCCTACTCCGCCTATGTGCTCGACAACTGGGACCGGCTGGACCGCGCGGGACCGATCGCGCTCGACAATATCTGGATGATCCAGAACTTCCTGGGCGGGCAGGATGAAGCCTGGTTCGTGCTGGTGCATGTCGCGATCGAGGCGCGGGCCGGGGCGATGCTGGCGCAGATACCGGGATTGATCGAGGCAGCGGATCGCGGCGATGCGGCGGCGGTCGAGGCGGGGCTGGCGATCGTCAATGCGGGTTGGGACGATGTGAACGCCATCTTCGACCGGATGCCGGAGCGGTGCGATCCTTACGTCTATTTCCATCGCGTGCGGCCCTACATCCACGGCTGGAAGGACAATCCGGCGCTCAGCGCCGGGCTGATCTATGAGGGCGTGGCCGAGACAGGCGGCAAGCCGCAGGCGTTTCGCGGACAGACAGGGTCGCAATCGACCATCGTGCCGTCGATGGACGCGTTGCTGGGCGTGGGGCATGCGGCCGATCCGCTGCGGACATTCCTTGATGAGCTGCACATCTACAGGCCGCCTGCACACCGGACGTTTGTCGACGAGGTGCGGGCGCGCTCTCACCTGCGCGCGTTCGTTCAGGCGTCGGGCAATCCCAACCTGCGCGAGCTGTACAACACCTGCATTCGCAGCCTGGCGCGGTTCAGGACGCGGCATCTGGAATACGCGGCGAGCTACATCGCCAAGCAGCACAAGGACTCGGCCGGCAACGACACGGATGTCGGCACGGGCGGCACGCCCTTCATGAAGTATCTGAAGAAGCACCGCGACGAGGCCGAGCAGCATCTGCTCTAGATCGGCGGATACCCGCTTGACCGTGTAACCTATAGGTGTCATGTCACCTGTAGGTTACACATATTCGGGAACGACCATGACAGTCGAAATCGAAAAACTGACGCGCCGCCGCCGCATGGTGCTGGCGACTTCGGGACTGCTGTTCATCATCCTACAGCCAACGGTCTACAACACGCTGGATGCGCCGATGGCCACGTGGCGCGCGGTGGACTGGGTGAAGGCATCGTCCTTCGCGCTGTGGTCAGCGATGCTGATCCTGATCCTGCTCACGGGCGGCTTCCCCTTCCGCAAGCTTTCGCAGGCGACACGCAGTGCGCTGAACGACGAACTGACGCGCGATAACCGCCGCGTCGGCTACATGGCTGGCTATTGGGCGATGATGATCGCCGCAGCTGTGCTCTTTGCCCTGGCACAGGCCGATTTCATTACGCCTAGCGAATGCCTGCGCTATCTGTTCGCAATCGGCGTCGCCTTCCCGGCCATACGCTTTGCGGCATTGGAGCGCCGCCAAGATGGCTGACGGAGAGCTGGTCTGCCGGCTGCGCGAAGCCCGCACGGAAGCGGGGCTGACCCAGCTTGAACTTGCTGAACGTGTCGGCGTTTCGCGCAAAACGATCAACACCGTCGAGAACGGCGTCTTCATCCCCTCGACGCTGCTCGCGCTCAAGCTCGCGCGCGCGCTTGGCAAGTCAGTCGAAGACCTGTTCGGTCTTTCCGACTGACGCCCAGCCTACGAAGCGATGACCTGAGAGGCTTCTAGCGCCTTGGCCAGCTCAAGCAGGCGGCGGCGGGGGCGTTCTTCGAGCTTGTAGTAGGCGCGCACCAGCTCGATC
>CALMWO010000138.1 GCA_937873805.1 uncultured Hyphomonadaceae bacterium | reverse complement strand
GCATGTGCGCGCAACGCGTCAGCGACGGCGTGAGAACGGTCGGCCAGATCGCGATAGGTGAGTCGGTTCTCTCCGCAAACGCAGGCCACAAGCTCGAGGCGCGCATCACCGGATGCGCGGAGCATGGAGGGGATGGTGCGGGCACGATCATGCTCGACCGCCTCGCCCTGCCAGTCGTCAAGCAAAAGCGAGCGCTCTGTCGGCGTGGCAAGTTCGCAGGCGGCAAGAGAGGCTTCCGGTTGGTCGCACGCATATGCGATGAGCGCCACGAAGCGCTCATGCAACCGCGCAATGGTCGCCTCGTCGAACAGATCGGTCGAGTATTCGTAGCGCACCCTGAGGCCGCCAGTCTGCACGCCGAACGGCATCTCGAAGACGTCCGCCGCAAGTTCGAATCGCGCAATCCCTGGATCGGCCTCGATCTGCATCGCGGAAACTCCGCCGGGGCCCCGCGTCTCCATCGGGAAGCTCATGTAGGAGAACAACGTCTGAAACAGAGGCGCATGCGCCATGGACCGCTCGGGGTTGAGCGTCTCCACCAAGAGATCGAACGGCGCCGCCGCGTGACCGAAAGCGTCCAGTGCCCGACCGCGCGTGCGGCGCAGCGCTTCTGTGAACGACGGGGCAGAGCTGAAATCGGCGCGCAGCGGCAGGTTATTGACGAAGCAGCCGATGACGCCTTCCAGCGTCGGATCCGGGCGGCCGCCAATGGGTGTTCCGACAACAAAATCGTCCTGCCCGGAAAGGCGCCAGAGCGTGGCCTGCCACAGCGCCATCAGCGCCATGAACGTGGTGGCGCCCCGTTCACGCGCTAGCGCCGCAAGGCCGACGCCGAGCTCTCGCGGAATATTGTAGCTGCATCCCGCGCCGCGGAAGGTCTGGCGCGCTGGGCGCGGCCGATCGGTCGGAAGGTTGAGCACGGGCGGCGCTCCGCCTAACGCCTTACGCCAGAAGGTGAGATCGGGGCTGAAGCCATTGCGCTCGGCGCGGCGACGTTCCCACGCAGCGAAGTCAACATAGCGTAGCGGCGGCGTAGCGGATGCTGCGCCCTCATAGAGCTGGGTGATCTCCTTGAGGGCCGCCGCCAGCGACCAACCATCGCTGACGATGTGGTGCATCGCCAGGCTCAGCACATGATCATCCGGTGCGAAGCGAAGGATGCGCGCTATGGCTAGTCGGCCTTCGGCGAGATCGAACCGCGCGCCCAGCACCTCGCGGGCCGTGATGTCGGCTTGCCGGTCGCGCGCTTCGGCGTCGAGACCCGGCGCTTCAACCAGATCGACGGTCGAGACGGACTGATCGGCGACGCTCGCCTTCGGCTCGCGGCCGGTATCGATGAAGCGCGTGCGGAACGCCTCATGCCGGGCCATGAGCGTCTTCACGGCCTCCACCAAACGTTCAGCGTCGAGCGGGCCGCTCAGGCGGAGGCTGCCGCCGATATTGTAAATCGGCGCACCCGCACCGAACTTGTCGAGAAACCAGAGGCGGCGTTGCGCGAAGGAGGCATCGTGGGGGCCGGGACCGGCGACCGGCTCCAGCATATGCACAACATCCGCCTCCTGTTCATCGCGACGCGACTCAAGGGCAACCAGGATAGCGTCACGATTGCTGCTGATGTCAGCCTTCGTCGCCTCATCTAGGGTGCCCTTTGGAGCGTTGACCTTAAGGCGCGCGCCATCAAGAGCGCACCGGATATCGCGGCTGGCCAAGCGCTTGAGGGTGGCATCTCCGCGCTCGGCTGTCGTGGCCCGCCGGCCCGGCAGCGTTTCAACTCGCACATGAAGATCGGCGCAAATAGCGCGCAGGAGTGCAATATAGTCATCGCGCAGCGCGTGCATCGCATCCGCCTCGAACAGGCCGCGATCATATTGCCACATCGCTGTGAGCCGGTCTCCGAAGTCACCGACCTGGAGCGACACATCGAAGTAACCGGGGATCTCCGTAATCGGATGGTGGCGTATGCGCAGCCCGCCATACTCGGCCGCCGGTGCCTCAGGGATGGGCGTGAGCGCCGCTTCGAGCCCTTTGAAGGCGCTGAACTTGTGCAGTGTGAACTGGCTTTCCACCAGCGGCGCGCGATGAGCGTGCCGCGTCGGCTGAGATATCTCGACGATGCGAGCAAACGGCAGATTTTGATGGTCAAGTGCGCCCTGTACCGCATCTCGCACCTGCGCCAGCACATCTCGGAATGTGCCTCCCGGCGCGAAGCGAGTGCGGATCGGCAGCGTATTGACGAACTCGCCAACGATCGTTTCGAACTCAGGCCTGCTGCGGCCGGAGCCGGGCGTGCCGAGGATGACGTCATCCGCCCTTGTCCAGCGGTGCATTAACGTAATCTGCGCAGCCATAAGGAGGACGAAAAGTGTCGTGCGCTCCCGTGCGGCGGCGGCGCGCAAGGCCTGGAGGAGATCGGCATCGATGGTGGCAGAGGTCCAGTCCTGACCATGAGAGACGCCCCCTCCGCGCGGCCGGTCGATCGGCAGGGATAGGCGCCGGCCGGGCCGGGCCAGCGCGTTCCTCCAGTAGCGTTCAAGTTCGGCGCCGCCGACCGATGCGAGATGATCGTGCTGCCAGTTGGCGAAAGCGAAAGCATCTTCGTCCAACACTTCGAGTGCAGACGGCGGACCACCGGTGGCTTCGGCGTAGAGTGTGCGGAACTCCGCGACGAGGCGAAACAGCGAGGCACCGTCGAGTACGATGTGATGACCCATCAGCACTAGGGCATGGTCGTTCGCGGCGCGGGTGACGCAGATGACGCGGAAGAGCGGACCGCTCACCAGATCGAACGGCTCCAGCGCGGCGCGGGCGACTGCCGCCTGCAGTGGTGCATCTGTATAGCCAGGCGCATGGATGTGCTGGAAGGCGATCGAGGCCGCGCCAGGGATGCGCTGGAGCAACTGGGCGTCTCTCCAATAGAACGTGGCGCGCAGGGCGGCGTGACGATCGAGTATGGCTTGCGCCGCGACGCGCGCGGCCGAAACATCAAGCGTGGATTCGACCCGAACAGCGAAGAAGACGTGATAGGCAGCTGGGTTCGCATCCGTCTGGCGGCGAAGCCAGTGGGCACGCTGCCCCTCTGTGGCAGGGCCTTCCGCGACTGTCGCTTCCGCATCGCTCCGCAGTCGTGCAATCAAGGCGACTTTGGCGCCGGATACCCGCTCGCGCAGCTCTGCAGTGAAGGCACCCTTCGGAGCACGGAAGCGCAGCCGTTCCCCCTCGACCCAGAGGGTTATGTCCCGGTCGCGTAGCATTGCGAGAAGAGCATCAAGCTGCATTGTCGCCCGCACTCTTGTGGAAATCGATCGTTCGGCTCACCACGAAGCTGACCGCTAGCGCGGCGGCGAGAAGCAGCACCCCCAGTTCAGTGGGTACATTAAACCAGTTCACCCACGCGGCCAAACGGGCCACGCTGCGCGTCCAGGCGACCTGCATCAGGTCGTCAGACGCAAGGAGGTACGAGGCGAACACAAGCCCGACGCCTACACGAAGCGCTGCGAACACCGCGCTCCCGGCCAAGGCATTGACGGCGCCGCGCGAGGGGCCGACTGCAACGGCCAGCAGATTCATAGCGTGCCCTTCTCCCATTCCGGCTCGGCCGCCGCTTTGGGCGCGGCGCTGACGCCGAGCTGCGCCACGATATCCGCTGACACTTCGGCTACGGTAGGCCCCTGCAGGAGGCGCTTCACAGGGATATCGACATTGAGGGCTGACTGCACCGCGTTGCGGATCTGCACCGCCATCAGCGAATCAAAGCCCAGTTCAGATAGCGGCGTGTCGGCATCGAGTGACGCGGCAGAAAAACCGAGCACGCGGGCGATGTTAGCCCGCGTGAAAGCGGTGACGGCATCGCCGCGATCCTCGTCCGAGGCGGCGAGAATGCGCGAGGCCTCGACGTTCGCTTCAGCCAATGCCTCGCCAACGCCGGATTGCGTCTCAAGGCCGAAGAGCGAGCGCAGGCCAGGTCCGCCATTGGCGCGCAGGCGCTCCATATCGAGCGCGGCGATGGCGGCGTAATCGAGCCCGCCTTCGAGCGCCGCATCCATGCCCGCGAATGCCGAGTCGCGATCCAGCAGACCAAGACCCAGGCGAGCCCAAGTGGCGCGCGTTTCCGGCGCCAGAGCGGCGGCCATGCCCACCTCGCCCCAGGCGCCCCAGCCGATGCTGGTCGCCGCAAAACCGCGCGCGCGCAGCCATCCGGCAAGACCGTCCATGAAGGCATTGCTGGCCGCATAGTTGGCCTGCCCCGGCGAGCCGATCAGGGCCGAGGTGGAAGAGAAGAAGACAAAGAAGTCGAGGTTGAGACCGCCCAGCGCGTTGTGGAGCGCCCAAGCCGCTTCCGATTTCGGCGCGGCCACCGTGCGATAGCTCGCTTCGTCCTGCGCTTCGAGCGCCGCATCGGCGAGCACGCCGGCGGAGTGAACGATGCCGCGCAGCGGGCGGCCATTCCCGGCCAGCGTTTTGGCGAGCGAGGCGACGGCCGCGGGGTCGCTGACATTGCAGCGCATGCAGCGCACCTCCGCGCCGAGGCCGCGCAGCTTGGCGAGCTGGTCGGCCACCCGGCGAGCGTCGTCGACATCGCTGACCGAGCAGCACC
>CALMWO010000137.1 GCA_937873805.1 uncultured Hyphomonadaceae bacterium | reverse complement strand
GGTGGATCGGCGCGTCTTCGCGCCGAGACGGAGGGGGCTCTCTCCGCACACGCGGTCCGCCCCAAACCCAAACTCCAGAAACAACTTCGCCCGCGCCTTGCTGCATCAACAGCGAGGTCGCGGGCGTTTGCATCAAGACCAGTTCAAAGGTCAGTTCGGCTTGGTCGACTTGTCCCCATCAACCGCGTCCGCCAGCGAATCCGCGTCGTTCTTCCGGTCGATGCCCAGCGTGTTGTCCACCGCCTCACCGGCTTTCTCCAGCGCGCCGTCCTTGGGATCTTCCTTGCCGTCGCCAATCTTCTCGATTGCCGAGTCCATGCTCTCGCCCGCTTTCTCGCAAGCCGCGAGACCTGACGCGCCAAGCACAGCGCAAGCAATGATCATCGATTTCATCATGATACGTCTCCCTGTCGCGACGCTTCCGCGCCTGTCCTGGAGCCATCAACGCGCGACTTCGCCATTCCGTTGCACGGTCCGAACATCCGCCATCTTGCCAAATCTCCATGATGCCCCTCGAATGCCGCCGACAAAGGGGACAGGTCGATGACAACCGAGATCGTCGCAGAAGCTGCGCGCCAGCCAGAGCCGCCACCTGAAAACCGCCCGCCGCTGTCCGTTCGCATGGGCTGGGGCTCGGCGATCTTCCAGGCACTTCTGGTGGTGCTCGGCGTCATGCTCGGCTTTGCCGTCACCGAATGGCAGGCCAATGCCCGCGAGCGCGACGAAGCTCAGCACGCCCTGACCGGCATCATCGAGGAAATCGGCGCCAACCGGACAGCGGTCGTCGAGGCCCGCACCTACCACCAGGAAAAGCTCGCGGAGTTGATCGAAGCCCAGAAGACCAACACCAGGCTCGACATCCGCATGTTCCAGCGCGGCTTCGTCGCGCCTGCTCAGGTCTCCAACGCCGCGTGGACCTCCGCCAGCGAGGTCGGCGCGCTCGCCCACCTCCCCTTCGACGAGGTCCTGTCGCTCAGCACGGTCTACGCCCAGCAATCAGCCTACCTGCAGCAGCAGGTCACGGTCGGCAGCGTCATCTACACGGAAATCTTCGCCCGCGGCACCGAGGGAATGCTCGACCATGCCGCCGGCCTCCGCTCGATCCTGTCGACGTTCCAGTACCGTGAACAGCAGCTGGAGGCCGCTTACGGCGCGGCGGTCGGCAAGTACACGGCCTCAGAACCATGACGCCCCGGTTGACGTTTCAGTCGCCCCCCGGCCACTGTCCGCCGGAATCGGAGAGCTGCACATGATGTGGATGACAATCCTGAAGGCCATCGGCACGCTCGCCGTCGTGGTTCTTATCTCCGAGGTGCAGAAGCGCTCCAACGTGCTCGGCGCCGCTATCGCCGCGCTGCCGCTGATGACCATGCTGGTCGTCTTCAACCTCGCGACCGACCCCAAGGCCGGCCCCGCTCAGGCGAATCTTTTCGCCAACACCACCTTCCTCCTGTTCTGGCCCGGCCTCACCTTCTTCATCCTGCTGCCGGTCCTGCAGAAGTTCGGCCTGTCATTCTGGTGGTCATTCGGGGTTGGCGTTGTCGCCACCTTCGCGATAACGCTCGGCGCGATCGCGCTCATGCGTTCGCTCGGAGTGAAAATCGACTGATGCTGGGAAACGGCTTCGAGAAGAACATGCGTCTCGCGATCCTGGTCGTTCTCGCCAGCGTCGTCGTGATCGCGCCCCTCGTTGGCGTCTACGCCTTCTCGCCATTCATGTTCGTCTGGGGCGTTCAACCCTACCAGCTCGCCGTGGCGCTCAGCGTGATGATCGCCGAGGCCTTCGGCATAGCGGCCCTTCTCATCCTGATCCGCAAGTCGAAAAAATAGCCGGAGCGCGCTGAACCGCTGGAGAATGCGGCGCCCCAACGACACGCTTGCTCACCCCGGCCACCGGCGTAGTGTCATGGCACGGGAGAAACGACATGGCCGACACGGCAGCGACGACCTACGAAGACATTCTCTATCGCGTTGAAGATGGCGTCGCCGTCGTCATGCTCAACCGCCCCGACAAGCTCAATGCGTGGCGTGGCGAAATGGATCGCGATGTCCGCGCCGCCATGCGTGAAGCCGCAGACGATCCCGCCGTGAAAGTCATCATCCTCACCGGCGCTGGCAAAGGCTTCTGCGCCGGCGCCGACATGAACATGCTCCAGACCATCCAGTCCGGCGACGCCTCCACCTCGCGCTCTGCCGTCAATGCGCTCGAGCCGTGGGACAAAACCGCCGACGAGAACTTCCAGAAACAGTATTCCTGGTTCCCCGCCGTCCAGAAGCCGATCATCGCGGCCATCAACGGCGCAGCTGCCGGTCTCGGTCTCATCATCTCGCTCTATTGCGACATCCGCTTCGCCAGCGACAAGGCGAAGTTCACAACCGCCTTCTCGCGCCGCGGGCTCGTCGCCGAGCACGGCATCTCCTGGTTGCTCCCCCGCCTCATCGGCTTCGCCAACGCAGCTGACCTGCTCTATTCAGCCCGCGTCATCACCGCCCCGGAAGCCAAGGGCATGGGCCTCGTCAGCCGCGTAATCCCGGCAGAAGACTTCGAGCGCGAAGTGATGGCCTACGCAAAGATGCTCGCTACCGAAGTTAGCCCGCGCTCCTTGCGCGAAATGAAGCGCGAGATCTGGGCCGCCCAGTTCCAGACCCTTGGTCAGGCCATCGAATCCGCCAACGGAGACATGGCTCCGAGCTTCAAGTCCGAAGACTTCAAGGAAGGCATCGCCCACTTCATGGAGAAGCGCGCACCCAAATTCACGGGCCGCTAACCGGAACCTCCCGCCCGGCTGCGCGTCTATACCGACGCGTAACGTGGGAATCT
>CALMWO010000136.1 GCA_937873805.1 uncultured Hyphomonadaceae bacterium | reverse complement strand
CCGCCAGCTTCGCGCGACTATCTGCGATCATCGTGAAAGAGCTATGGGCGGTCTTTCGCGACCCCAGGGCTCGCATCACCCTTATTGCGCCTCCGTTACTTCAACTCGTCCTGTTCGGATTCGCGGCGACGCTGGAAGTGCGCAACTTCGACGTTGGCGTGCTAGACCGCGATTCCGGCATCTGGAGCCATGAAATTGTTTCGCGGGTGGCAGGCAGCCCCAACGTCGGCCGCATGGTGCCGCTCGCCTCGCCCGACGACATGCGGGAGGCAATCAACAATCAGCAGGTCATCGCCGTTCTCAGTTTCGATTCGCGATTCAGCGCGGCTATCGAGGGCGGGCAGATTGGCGAGGTTCAGATCGTCCTAGACGGGCGACGCTCGAACGCATCGCAGATCGTTTCCTCATACCTGCAACAGATCATTGGCCAGGTCGCAGCCGAAGCGCGCCCCGCCGCAACTCCAGGGCAGTCCACTACCCGAACCGTCGTCACCAACTGGTTCAATCCCGCGCTGATATACCTTTGGTTCGTGATGCCGGCGTTGCTTGTGACCCTGGGCGCAACCGGCACCTTGTCGATTACGGCTCAATCCGTTGCCCGCGAGCGGGAGCTAGGCACCTTCGATCAGCTTATGGTTTCGCCGTTGAGGGTCCACGAAATCCTCATTGGCAAGATGGCACCGCCTTTGCTGATCGGATTCTTCAATGCCACGCTCTATGTGATCCTTATCCCCACGGTCTTCGGAGTGCCGCTTACCGGCTCCGTGGCGTCGTTCTACTTCTCTCTGTTCTTCTATGTAGTGTCGCTGATCGGCGTCGGGATGCTGGTATCCACGTTGTCGCAAACCCAGCAACAAGCCTTTCTCGGCATGTTTCTGGTGACGGTGCCGCTAATCCTGCTGTCCGGCTTCGCCACTCCAGTCGATAACATGCCCGGCTGGCTACAGGTGATCGCTTTCGCCAATCCCTGTCGGCATTTCCTCGTCGTCTCCGAAGGCGTCTTCCTGAAAGACATGCCGGCGGCGGTCATTCTCGCGAACACATGGCCGCTGGCGGCTATCGCGTCCGTCACGCTGACCGTTTCGGCAATTCTTTTCCGCGCTCGGATGGAGTAGCCCATGCGTCATCCCCCGTTCCCGGCACTACTAGCCTCTCTTAGCGTTGCGGCCTGCACGGTCGGACCAAGCTATGTCGAATCGAGCCCGGCGGTGGCGCCCGGCTGGATTTCCGCTGCCAATCCACATCCGATTGATGAAGATTGGTGGCGCTCGTTCAATGATCCACAGCTCGTTGAACTTGTGGAATTGGCAGTAACCAGCAACCACGACGTTCGGGAGGCGGAAGCGCGCCTACGCGAAGCGCGGGCGCTGCGCGACGCCGCACGCGGTCGCGCCGGTCCAGATGCAGCATTATCCGGCGCGGCCACGGCGAACCGCGTCAGCGAAAACGGTCAATTGCCGGTTGCCAATGTTCCGGGGTTCGATCCTCAATTTTCCCTTTTCGATTTCGGATTCGATGCGTCGTGGGAAATCGACCTATGGGGCCGAACACGGCGTAGCATCGAAGCGGCGGACGCCCGTGCAGAGGCAATGCAGGAAGCCCGGCGCAATGTCATCTTACAGGTGATCGCCGAGGTTGTCCGAAGCTACGTCGATCTACGCGGCTCCCAAACTAGGCTGTTGGTTGCTCGCGCAGACGCCAACGCACAGCAGGCCATCGCCAGCCTGGTCGAAAGGCGGTTTAGGTCCGGCGAGGCGTCGCGCTTCGACTTTGCTCGTGCCGACACACAGGCTCGGGCAGCCAGCGTAAGCCTTGATGGGATTGAGGCCGACGCGCGCGCGGCAGCCTATCGCTTATCCTTGCTAACTGGCCAAGCACCGGGGGCGACTTCACTTCGGCTGTTGAGCCCTGGGTCGCTTCCGGTTGCTCCATCGCAGGTTACGGCTGGGCTTCCATCCGAACTGTTAAGGCGACGCCCGGATATACGTCAGGCAGAGCGCGAATTGGCGGCTTTCACCGCTGACGTTGGCGTGGCCACGGCTGACCTCTTTCCGCGACTATCGCTCATTGGGTCGATTGGTCAGCAAGCTCAGAGCGCGGGCGATCTGGCATCGGGGGCGAGCACACGATTGCAAGTTGGGCCGAGCTTCCATTGGCCCATATTCTCCATGGGGCGCATCCGAGCGCAGATTCGGGCGGCGGATGCCCGAGCCGATGCAGCCATGATCCGCTACGAGCGGAGCGTAACGGGCGCGCTTACCGACAGTGAGACGGCGCTTAACCGATATGCCGCCGCACAGATCATGCGCCGGAAAGCGGAGGGGGCGACAACGCAAGCGGCCGCTGCGGTCGATCTTGCCCGCCAGCGCTACCAGGCTGGCGAGGACGACCTAACGATATTGCTGGACGCGCAATCCGCATACAGCGCTGCGGAGCGTGCGAGCCTTGATGCTCGCGTCGGCGAGCTGATGGCCGTTGTCGCTCTCTACAAGGCACTAGGGGGCGGATGGGAGGCCGCCGTCTCATGATCGGTCTGCCACTGATTTTCCGGTCAGACATTCACAATGTTCCCGGTGTCCGGCGCGACGGTCGCCGTCGATTGACCGAGCACAGGTGAAACGGTGCGGCGGCGGCGTTCAACACCCATGATCGACCGCAAATGGGGAGTGCCGACCTCGTTGGGTTCACGCATTCCCCTCGCGTCCCTCATTCAAACGCTCGCCGTCGCCGAATATCTGAACTTCCGGCACGCTGCGAACGCACTCGGCGTCAGCCTATCGAGCGTCAGTGCTCGCGTGAAGACGCTGGAGCAAGACCTTGGCGTTTTGCTGTTCGAGCGCCATGCGCGAGGCGTCCGGCTGACAGAGGCCGGTCGCCAGTTCGTAGAGCATGTTGCGGCCGGCGTCGATCAACTCGACCATGCCGTGAAGACCGCCGGCATGGCGGCGTCAGGAGAGTGCGGACGCCTGCGCATCGGCGTCCATGCCCTGATCCCTCGCAGCTTCCTCGCAGGACTGATCGGACAGTATCGCGAAGACTATCCCGGCATCGAAGTCGAGATCACGGAAGGCACGGCACGCGATGCGGTTATGCAATTGCGCGCCGACCGTCTGGACATCGTATTCATGGCAGGCACGCCCGAGCTACCCGACTGCCACACGCGGCGGATATGGACCGAACCGCTGGTCGCCGCGCTGCCGGACAGGCATCGGCTCGCCAAGCAAGCCGCCGTCACCTGGGCCGATCTAGCGGGCGAGACGTTCCTTGCCCGGCACGGCGGCACAGGCCCACAAGTCCATGACCATATCGTGCTGCGCCTTGCCGGACGCTGGCCGGCATCATCTATCCAACGCTTCGATGTCGAGCGCGGCACGCTGCTTTCCATGGTCGGACAGGGCTTCGGCGTCACCATCGTCGGCGCAGCTACGTCGCTGCTACGAACTTCCGACGTTACTTTCCTTCCGGTCGCGGACGAACCAGAGCCGGTTCCTTTCTCGGCCGTCTGGTCGCCATTCAACTGTAGCGCGGCGCTTCGCAATTTGCTCACCCTCGCAAGAGAAATGGGGCGAACTATCCCGGCGGATTGAGTCTCGTCCGCGATTCGTTACGGTCTTCCCGCGACAGACATCCGCGCAGATAAATGAGTGGACGCAACCCGTCCTATTTGCCGCCGATAGTATCCGACAGCCCTCCCGCTCCACCTTTACTGTTGCCTGTCCCATAATTGCCTACTCTCTGATCGGCTCCGTCTCTTTTTCCGACTGGAGCCCGTATGCGCGGAGGCCGAATCCTTTGGGGTCAGATCGCCGTCGTCTTCACCATCGTTCTGGTGATGACCTGGGCGGCGACGCAATGGACCGCATGGCGTCTCGGCTTTCAGGCGCAACTCGGCAATCCATGGTTCGAGCTGGCCGGTTGGCCAATCTACTACCC
>CALMWO010000135.1 GCA_937873805.1 uncultured Hyphomonadaceae bacterium | reverse complement strand
CAGCGCTTTGGCCAAGAGCGTCTATATCCCGCGCGGGACGTGCCATCTTATCGGTGATGCGGGATCGACGATGTGGTGCCACTCATCGGCTAACCGCGAGCCGCCACTGCTGGCCATGCTCGGACTGGTCGCGGCTGTCATGAGCAAAGGCGCAAAGGGCGCGGTGAAGCGTGCGCTGGGCGCAAGCGACACGATGGCGCGCGAACACCCAAAGGCGCCGCACATGTATCTGTTCGCGATCGGCACGCGCAAGGCTTCGCGAGGCAAGGGTCTTGGCAAGCAGCTGATGGCGCCGGTGCTGGACGCGGCGGATCGCGCCGGCGTGCCGTGCTATCTGGAGAATTCGAATCCGGCGAATACGGGCTTCTATCGGTCGCGTGGCTTTGAGCGCATGAAGCTGTTCGAACCGGGGCCGGGTGCGCCGCCAATGGAAGCGATGTGGCGCGAGCCGTGCGCACCCGAGACTTTGTGACCTGAAACGCCATGACGAAGGATTGCTGATGAAGCGGATGATTGGGCTCGCGCTGGTTCTGGCGATAAGCGCGTGCGCGTCGGCGCCGCCTGCGCCTTCACTCGCACCCGAGAAGGTCGTCGAGCAATTCATGTGGAACTACACGGCGACCTGGAACAAGCACGACTCGGCAACGATCGCGCGTGATTTCTATCGCATGGGAGCGGGCGTGCCGGAGCAGACCGAAAGCCTCGAGAAAGGCTTCGTGAACCTGCGGACGCAAGGCTATCACCATTCGGACATTCACGAGATCAAGGCGTGTATCATCGGCGGGGACACGGCTTGGGCCGGAATGAAGTTCTCACGTCTCACGGAAGCCGGTGTTCCGCTGCCGCCGAAAGACCGGGCGAGCTCCTACGAACTGAAGAAGTTCGAAGACGGATGGCGGATCACAAAGCTGATGGGCGGAGATGCAGGCAAACCGCTGGCGTGCCCGGCAGGCTAGCCGGTTATTCCGGGCACTTCATGCTCTCGCCTGGAGCAAGGCCAGCCATGTTGGTGGCGCGCCAGCCGTCGTCGAAGCGGCGGACCTGATAGACGGACACGCGCTGTTCGGGCGGCATGAACGTGCCGTCTGTCTTGAGGCGCGTGAAGCGCAGTTCGACCTGGCCCGTGTCGGCGGTGATCACACAGCCGGTGATGCCGTGGATTTCGGAGCGGTCGTAACCTTCCGCCTTCAGGCGATCGAACTCGGCTTGCAGGCCTTCCACAGTGCTCCAGCGATGGCCGGGATCGAGATGGTAGAAGTCCTTGATGATCGTCGCGGCATCGTGCGCGTTCCAGGCGCGGAGATATTCCGACATGAAATACTCCATATCACCCTTGAGGTCCTGGGCGTGCGCGGAGGTGTGAAGCGCGATCGCACTTGTTGCCGCAAAGATCAAACGATGCAGTTTCACATACAGCCCCGATGCTAGATCTTGTTGTCCTGGTCGACCGCCGCGTCTTCGGCGGCGACGACGGAGAAATGGCCCGTCTCGGGATCGCGCCAGTGCAGCTCGCCCTTGCCGATCGAGAACCATGCGCCGTTCATGCTGAGCAGTCCGCGCTCGTAGGCTGAACGGACGAAGGGAAAGCTCATCAGGTTGGTAAGCGACAAGCCAACGGCGCCATGCTCGACAGCTTCCTGCCAGTCGGAGCGCGGGATGGACTCGTCGCGCAGGACGACGTCGCGGGCGTCGGCGGCGATCTCGACCCAGGGCGCGATGAAGCGGCCGACGGGACGGTCAGCTGCGGCGGCGAGGGAAGCGGCGATGCCGCCGCAGCCGCCATGACCCATGACGACGATCTGTTTGACCTTGAGGCGGGTCACCGCGAATTCGAGCGCGGCGGAGACGCCGTGAAGGCCTCCGCTCTCGTCATAAGGCGGGACGAGGGCCGCGACGTTGCGGACGGTGAAGAGTTCGCCCGGAGCTGAGTCGAAGATCATGGCGGGGTCTGCGCGGCTGTCGGCGCAGGCAATGATCATCGTCGCCGGTTCCTGCCCGTCGCGCAGGCGATAGAAAACATCGCGCGCTTCGCGGTAACGGCTGGCGCGGAACCGCCGATAGCCTGCGATCAAATCTTGTGCGTCGTCTGCGAAGTCGATCATCGTGGCGTGTCGCTAGCGAATGTTCGGCCAGTAGGCAAACCCTGTTGGTGGCCGGGAGATTGACTTCCGGTGTGGGTATGCGTGACTAGGAACGAACAGTTCCGTTAGACCTCTCGATAACACCGCTCCGGTATTCGCGGCCATAGCCGCCGAGACGAGGCTGTCATGTCAGACGACGAAATCCCGATTCCGGGCGGCGATGAGGCCGAAAAGCGACGTGTCGGGCCTCGGCGCAGCGAAGCATCGACCAATGCCGTGCTGGTGGCTGCTTACACCGAACTATCGGAGCATGGGTGGCGCGGCTTTTCCGTCGATCGTGTAGCCAAGAATGCGAAGGCGTCGAAGCAGACAATCTATCGCTGGTGGAAATCGGCGGCGTGCCTTGCGGTTGATGCCGCGTTGGCGACGCTGGCTGAAAAGCCGGCGCCGGTAGCAGCCAATGCAGATGTGCGCGACAGGATCGCTGCATTGATCGAGCCCATGCTGGTGGCCGTGCGAACGGGCGACGGCGCCCATGCCTGGCGCGGCGCGCTGTTGGCTGCGGCCGACGACAGCGAAGCGGGCGAGACGTTTCGTGGCTGGTTTTCCGAGAGCGTGAAAGTGCCGCTGCGCCACATACTGGCGGAGCAGGCGCTGAAGGGCGTGATACGCCGCGACTGGGATATCGATCTGGCAACCGAGCTTCTGTTCGGACCGATCTGGCATCGCCTGATCGCGATGCGCGGGCCTGTGCCGGAGAGTTATTCGCGACGGTTAGTCGAGAGCGTTCTGAAGGCGTTGTCGCCGGGTTGAGCCACAAACGAACAGGCCCGGCTTGTGGCCGGGCCTGTCGCAAACTCAGACGATGGATCTGACTACTGGGCGGGAGCGGCGGGGGCAGGAGCGGCGGCGGGATCCTTGTAGCCGCCATAGACCCACTGGCGCATCTTCACCGGATAGTCGGCGGGCGCTTCGTTGGTCTGGATCATGAAGATCGTCGTGATGTCGTTCTTCGGGTCGACCCACATGTTCGTCCCGGCATAACCCGACCACGAGAACACGTTGCCTTTCGATGGGTCCTGCAGATCGATCGGCAGGAGGCCGAAGCCGAGACCGAAGCCGCCGAGCGGGCCATAGAACCAGTTCTTGCGATCCACAGTCGGTCCGATCTGGTCGACCAGCATCGCGTCGAGCGTTTCCGGCTTGATCAGGCGCACGCCGCGATATTCGCCTTTGCCGCGCAGCATCTCGACGAAACGGAAATAGTCTTCCGTCGTTGAGCTGAGGCCGCCGCCGCCCGACAGCATGGGCTGCACGACTTTCGGCGTGGAGAGCGCGGTTTTCAGGGTGGTCGGACCTTCCGCGAGGCGGTTGGCTTCATCGGCTTCGAGATAGAAGTGCGTGTCGTCCATGCCGAGCGGGGTAAAGATCTTCTCGTTGAGCAGGGCGTCGAGTGTCTTGCCGGAGGCAACTTCGATGACGGCGCCGAGCACGTCGGTCGAACGCGAATAGTTCCATGCCGAACCCGGGTCGGCCTTGAGCGGCAGAGCGGCGATGGCCTTGGAGAGATCGAGCGCGGTGAAGTCGAAGCGCGTGTCGCCGGCTGCCATGTAGAGCTTGCCGAGCGGGTCTTCAGGGGCGGCGAAGACGCCGTAGATCAGGCCCGATTCGTGGCTGAGCAAATCGCGCACGGTGATTTCGCGCGTGGCGGGACGGGTGGTCTTGCCGTCGGCTTCCAGCACTTTCGGGCTGGCAAATTCGGGAATGTACTTCGAGATCGGGTCTTCCAGCGCGAGCTTGCCTTCTTCGACCAGCTGCATGGTGGCGACCGAGACGATCGGCTTCGACATCGAATAGATGCGGAAGATGGTCTCAGGCGTCATGGGATCGGCGTCGCCCGGACCTTCCGTGCCAACCGTGGTGACGTTCACGACCTGGCCGCCTTTGGCGACGAGCAGGACGGCGCCGGGAATGCGGCCGGCTTTGACTTCGGTTTCAAGGTCAGCCTTGGCTTTGTCGAAAGCGGCTTGGTCGAAACCCAGCGCAGCCGGATTGGCGGCCATCGTCAGCGATGTTTGCGCGGGGTCGGCGACCACAGGCGCAGCAGGGGCTTCGGCGACTTCAGGCTTGGGCGCTTCCGGCGCGCAGGCGACGGCTAGCGCAAGCATGGCGGCGGAGGCCGCGGCGAAGAGTTTGTGTCTGGCGGTCTGCATTACGATCCCCGTCTGGCTGATTCCAGCGACTTTCAATGTCGCGAGACCGAAGGAATGTCGAGCTTTCCGTTGCGAAACGTTTGCAACATTCGGCGCGCAGAGATTGCGCGGATGACTGGACAGGGCATCGCAACTGAAGAACGATGCCTGCATAGGGACTCGTCAGGATATCGCCTCGCTGCTGATCGCAAATGCTGGCGCATTAGCCGGCCACCTTCATGCTCCGAAGCGCGCAAGCTTGAGTCCGGACCGGAGCAAAAATGACAAGCTTCAAGATCAACGGCAAAGCAGTCACGATCGATGCGGATGCCGATACACCATTGCTATGGGTGATCAGGGACGACGCCGGGCTGACAGGCACGAAATTCGGCTGTGGCATCGGAATGTGCGGCGCCTGCACCGTGCATATCGGTGGCAAGGCGGCGCGATCCTGCATCACGCCGCTCAGCGCGGTCGAGGGCGCGGAAATCACGACGATCGAGGGGCTCGACCCGAAGGGCGCACACCCTGTCCAGAAGGCATGGCAGGAATTGCAGGTGCCGCAGTGCGGCTACTGCCAGTCAGGCCAGATCATGCAGGCGGCTGCGGTGCTGAAGGACAATCCCAATATTTCGGATGCCGATATCGACGCGCAGATGACCGGCAACCTCTGCCGCTGCATGACCTACACCCGCATCCGCGCCGCCGTCCGGCAGGCCGCCGACGCGATGAAAGGAGCCTGATCATGGATACGCCAGTGAACGCTCCCGTCCTCAGCCGCCGTGGCTTCCTGATTGCAGCCGCCGGAACGGGCGTCGCCTTCTCATTCCTGACCGCGTGCCAGACCGACGACACGTCGACCGCCGCAGCCTATGAGCCGACGCAATGGTACGCGATCGACAATATGGGGATCGTGACGGTCAACGTGATCCGCGCGGAGATGGGCCAGCATGTCGGCACATCGCTCGCGCGCATTCTCGCCGATGAACTGGAAGCGCCGTGGGAGAATGTGCGGATCAAGCATGTCGACAGCGATCCGAAATGGGGCCTGATGGTCACCGGCGGCTCGTGGTCGGTGTGGCAAACCTATCCGCTCTACAGCCAGGCTGGCGCCGCTGGTCGGGCAGCTATGATCGAGGCGGGCGCCACAGCGCTTGGCGTCGACCCTGCAACATGCTCGGCCGCGAATGGCGAGATCGTCTCGGGCGACAAGAAGATTTCCTACAAGGAGATCGTCCGCCGCGGTGGCCTCACAAAGACCTACACTCCCGAAGATCTCGCCAAGATCGCGTTCAAGCCGGCAACCGATCGCAAGCTGATCGGCAAGCCGGTGACGTCGCTCGATGTTGTCGCGAAGACGACGGGCGCTGCTGTCTATGGCATCGATGCGAAAGTGGAGGGGATGGTCTATGGCCGCCCCATCATTCCGCCGACGCGCAACGGATCGAAGGTCAACGCGATCGACGACAGTGCGGCGAAGGCCGTGAAAGGCTATCTTCAAAGCGTCGCGCTTGAAGACCCGTCCGGCACTGTGCCCGGTTGGGTGATGGTGGTAGCGACGAGCTATCCGGCCGCGAAGAAGGCGGCTGAGCTGGTGAAGGTGGATTGGACGGCAGGTCCGACGACTGGCGTGTCCGAGAAGGACATCCAGGATCATTCGATCAAGCTGATTGCGAAGGCGGATGCAGGCTCGGTGCTTGCAACGGGCAATACTGACACCGCGCCAGCATTCAGGTCTGCGAAGTCGTCGATCGAGGCGACATACACCACCGCGACCGCGCTGCATTTCCAGATGGAGCCAGTGAACGCGCTTGCTTTCGAGAAGGATGGCAAGTGGGAAATTCATACTGGCAACCAGTGGCAGAGCCTCGTCCTGCCCTGGCTGGCCAAGGCGCTGGCCGTGCCAGAAACAGATGTCGTCATGCGCACCTATCTGCTGGGCGGAGGCTTCGGGCGGCGGTTGAACGGCGATTATGCCGTGGGCGCGGCGCTGGCCTCCAAGGCGCTGGGCAAGCCGGTGAAAATGATCCTGACGCGCGAGGATGACTCGCGCTTCGACTCCGTGCGCTCGCCCTCCGTGCAGAAGATGCGGATGGCGTTCGACAAGGATGGCGGCGTCACGGCGATGGAACAGCATGTCGCCTGCGGTTGGCCGACCGAGGTGATGGCGCCGTTCTTCATGCCCAAGGGCGAGAAGGACATTCCGTTCGATCCCTTCGCCATCAACGGCGCAAACCACTGGTATACGGTCGGCGCCCACAAGGTTCGCGCGATCTCCAATGATCTGGCGAGCGCAACTTTCCGTCCGGGCTGGTTGCGATCGGTTGGGCCGGGCTTCACCAACTGGGCGCTGGAAAGCTTCATCGACGAAGCTGCGCACAAGCTGAAGATGGATCCGGTGGCTTTCCGCATGAAGCTGCTGACCGCAGAGGGGGCGAATGCCGGCACGGCGCCGAACTCGGTTGGCGGCGCACTGCGTCAGGCCAATGTGGTGAAGCTCGCTGCCGAAAAGGCCGGCTGGGGTGGACAGCTTCCCGAAGGCACGGGTCTCGGTCTCGCTACGTCGTTCGGGCAGGAACGGGACATGCCCACCTGGGTGGCGTGCGTTGCGCGGGTCCATGTTGATCGCGGCACGGGCAATGTGAAGGTCGAGAAGCTGACGCTTGTGGCGGACGCGGGAACGATCGTTGATCCCGATGGCGCGCTCTCGCAGATGCAGGGCGCATCGCTATGGGGTCTCTCGCTGGCGTTGCACGAAGGAACGGAGTTCGAGAAGGGTCAGGTGAAAGCGACCAATCTTGGCGCCTACACGCCGCTGCGCCTGTCCGACGTGCCGGAGCTCGACATCACCTTCGTCGACAGCACCGAAGCGCCGGTCGGGCTTGGCGAGCCCGCAACGACAGTCGTGGGGCCGGCGATCGGCAATGCGATCTTCAATGCGGTCGGCGCGCGCCTGCGTCACATCCCGATCACTTCTGCTGCGGTGAAGGCGGCGATCTGATCTGGTAAATTCAGGCGGGCGGCTGTCGCAAGGCGGCCGCCCGTTCCTGGACGAAGGGGGCTCGACACGTCCCAAGTTCGCGCCTATATGCCCCTTCGAACTAGTTCTCACATCGAAGCGGCGGCCCCGGGAACTGGGCCGCCGCTTCGCGTTAGGGCCTTCACTACAGGCCGATTTTGAAGGGTTTTCCGCTTCATGCGGGCGCAAAGCGAACTTGAAATTCGTATCCTCGACATGATCGAGCCGGTGGCGACAAGCCTCGGCCTCGATATCGTTCGGGTGCGCGTTACCGGCTCGCAGACGCCGACGCTGCAGATCATGGCGGAGCTGCCGGACGGCACGATGACGGTGGCGCGGTGCGCGCGGCTTTCGCGTGCGATCTCGCCGGTGCTGGAAGCTGAAGATCCGATCTCGAGCGAATATTCGCTTGAAGTGTCCTCGCCCGGTATCGACCGGCCGCTGACCCGTGTTGGCGATTTCGCCAAATGGATCGGCCACGAGATCAGGGTCGAATTGGGCACGCCGACTATCGATGGCCGGAAGCGCTTCCATGGCGCGATCGTCAGTGAGATCGATGGCGTGGTCGAACTGGACCTTAAAGATGGCGGCAGCGCCAAACTCAACGTCGCGGACATGTCCCGGGCGACCATGGTGTTGACGGACAAGCTGATTCAGGCGGCGCGGGCCAGGGGCCAGGCGCCTGTCGAGGGTGCTGAAGAAGAAGACGAAGAAGATATCGCGATCGAAGGCGAGTTCGCGGCTGAGGATTTTGACGACGTTGAGGTCGACGAAGACCTCGATGAGGATTTTGACGAAGAGTCCGACGACGAGGAAGAAGACCTGGCGTCGGACAAGAAGGAGTAGGGAATGGCTACCGGAGCAGTTTCGGCAAACAGGCTGGAAATCCTGCAGATCGCCAACGCGGTCGCGGCTGAGAAGTCCATCGACAAGCGCATCGTGCTTGAAGCGATGGAAGAGGCGATCCAGAAAGCCGCGCGTTCGCGCTATGGCCTGGAGCACGACATCCGCGCCGAGATCAACCCGGACTCTGGTGAAACCCGCCTCTGGCGCGTCCAGACTGTCGTCGAAACGGTCGAAAACCCGGTCACGCAGCTGACGCTGGCCGAAGGCAAGAAAATGGATTCGGACGCCGAAATCGGCAACGAATTCCGCGAAGAGCTGCCGCCGTTCGAATTTGGCCGCGTTGCTGCGCAAACCGCGAAGCAGGTCATCACGGGCAAGGTTCGTGAAGCCGAGCGCGCCCGCCAGTACAACGACTTCAAGGACCGCGTCGGTGAGGTCATCAACGGCACCGTGAAGCGCGTCGAATACGGCCATGTGATCGTCGATCTCGGCAAGGCCGAAGGCGTCATCCGCCGTAATGACGGCATTCCGCGCGAGAACTTCAACACGGGCGACCGCGTCCGTTCGTACCTCTACAAGGTTTCCTCGGAAGCCAAGGGCCCGCAGATTTTCCTGTCGCGCTCGCACCCCAGCTTCATGATCGCGCTCTTTGCCCAAGAGGTGCCTGAAGTTTACGAGGGCGTGATCGAGATCAAGGCCTGCGCCCGTGACCCGGGTTCGCGCGCCAAGATCGGCGTGTTCAGCCATGACGGTTCGATCGACCCGGTCGGAGCGTGCGTTGGTATGCGCGGTGCGCGCGTGCAGGCGGTTGTGTCCGAACTCGGCGGCGAGAAGATCGACATCATTCCGTGGTCGGGCGACGACGCGACGTTCATCGTCAACGCGCTGCAGCCGGCGGAAGTCTCCAAGGTCGTGATCGACGAAGAAGAAGGCCGCGTGGAAGTGGTCGTCGAGGAGAGCCAGTTCCCGCTCGCCATCGGCCGCCGTGGCCAGAACGTGCGTCTCGCCTCCCAGCTCACTGGCTGGCAGATCGATCTGATGACGGAATCAGCTGACTCCGAGCGTCGTCAACGCGAGTTCAAGGAACGCACCGACCTGTTCCAGAAGGCGCTGGATGCCGACGAAACGCTGGCCCAGCTGCTGGCGTCCGAAGGCTTCGAAACCGTGGAAGAGATCGCCTATGTCGAGATCGACGGCCTCGCTTCGATCGAGGGCTTCGACGAGGAAGTCGCGGGCGAGCTGCAGCAGCGCGCGCGTGAATATCTCGAGAAGCTGACGGCCGAACTGGTCGCCAAGCGCAAGGAACTCGGCGTTGCAGACGAGGTTGCGGACATGGAAGGCGTCACGCCTGTGATGGCCGTGAAGTTCGGCGAGAACGGCGTGAAGACGATCGACGACCTCGCTGGTCTCGTGCCGGACGATCTCGTCGGCTGGAAAGAGCCGGGTCCGGATGGCAAGCCCAAGATGATGCCGGGCCTGCTCGCCAAGGGCGAGATGAGCCGTGACGACGCCGAACTGTTCATTCTGAAGGCGCGCGTTTCGGCCGGCTGGGTCGAACCGCAGGCGCTCGAGGAAGCTCTGGCGGCTCGTGCGGCAGCGCTCGATGCGGAAGAAGCCGAACTCGATGCCGCTGGCGGCGAATCCCAGGGCGGTACGGCACGCAGCCGTGGCGACGAACTGTTCAATCTGAAGGGGGCGAATGCCTCAAGCGACCAGTGATGGCGAACTGAGCGGCATTCCAGATGTCGAAACCGACGCGGGTCCGCCCCGCGCCGGCAAGGCAGGTGCGCGTGACCCCGAGCGCCGCTGCATCGTAACGATGGAGCGGCGCCAACAGGGCGAATTGATCCGTTTCGTCCTATCGCCGGACAACCAGGTAACGCCCGACCTGGCGGCCAAGCTGCCGGGCAGGGGCGCTTGGGTTGCCGCTTCGCGCGAGGCGATTGCGCTTGCGGTGAAGAAGGGCGCGTTCAACCGCGCCTTCAAGAAGCCGGTGAAGGTGGCGTCCGATCTGGCCGATCAGGTCGAGCAATTGCTGGCCAAGCGAATTCTTGACCAGCTCGGCATGGTAAAGCGCGCCGGCGATCTCATATTGGGCTTTGAACAGGTCCGTGAGGAGGTCCGCAAAGCGGCTCCTGCCTTCCTGATAGAGGCTTCCGACGGGTCCGGGGACCAGCGAAGCAAGGTTCTCGCGCTGGTGCGCGGGCTCCACACGCCCGAGCTGGATGAAACGGGTAAACCAGCCGGAAACCTTGAACTTCCGCCCGTTGTTGGCTGTTTTTTGGCCAGTGAATTGGGCATGGCCTTGGGGCGTGACCGTGTGATACACGCTTGCGTCAAATATGGCCGTATAGCGCACGCTTGGAGGGGAGAGCTCGAAAGGCTTTCCGGGTTCCGGCACGTCTGGTTGCCTGGCTGGCAACCGAGCAGCGCTACGGGGCAAAAGTTTAGTGACGACACACAGGCCCGTGTTTCCGGGGGCGATTCTCCGGGCACACCGATATCAACCGAACTTGACGCAACTGAAGTGAGTGAATGACCGATACCAAGGACACGGACAATACTGGACGCCGGCCGCTGACTCTCAAGCGGGCGGATTCAGGCACCGTGAAGCAGAGCTTCTCGCACGGCCGCTCCAAGCAGGTTGTCGTCGAGACAAAGAAAAAACGCGTGGTTGTGGTGACCCCCGGCGATAAGCCGAAGGTTGTCCGTCCCGAGCCTGAGAAGGTTGCCGAGAAGCCTCAGCTGACGGCGGCGCAGGAAGCGCTGCAGAAGTCCGGCCTCTCCGAGCAGGAACTCAAGGCGCGCCAGGCCGCGATCGCCCAGCGACGCGCTGACGAAGAGCGCCGCAAGCTCGAACAGGAAGCCATCGACGAAGCCAACAAGCGTCGCGCCGACGAAGCGCGCCGTCTGGCCGATGAAGAAAAACGCCGTGCCGAAGCGACGGCGCGCGGCGATATCGCGCCTGCGGCTGACGAAGAAGAAGAACGCGGCGCGCGTGGCCGAGGCGGCGATCGCGACGCTGGCTTCCGGCGTGGCCCTGCTGGTGCTCCGCC
>CALMWO010000134.1 GCA_937873805.1 uncultured Hyphomonadaceae bacterium | reverse complement strand
CTTCATCAAGTCCGTTGGCGCGCGCGAAGTGGAGACCCTCCGCAACGCCCTGCACCACGCCCGCTATGCAGATCTGGTTGACCGACTTGGCGAGCTGGCCCTGCCCGCTTGGTCCGATCAGGGTGATCTGCTTGGAGTAGGCGCGCATCACGGGCTCGGCGAGCGCGAACACGTCGGGGTCGCCGCCGACCATGACGGTGAGCTGGCCGTTCTCTGCGCCCGCCGGCCCGCCCGAGACGGGGGCGTCGAGGAACTGGCCGGCACGTGCGCGGCGCTTGTCGTAAAGCTTGCGCGCCAACGCGGCGGAGCCGGTTGTGTGGTCGATGAGGATAGAGCCGCGCTTCAGGTCGGATTCGATATCGGCATAGACCGCTTCAACATCGGGATCGTCGCCGAGGCACATCAGGATGAAATCGGCGTTATGCACGGCTTCACGAGCGCTGTTGGCGGCCTTGCCCTTGCCGTGCTTCTTCGCCCACGCGTCGGCCTTTGCTGGTGTGCGGTTCCAGACGGTGACGTCATGGCCTTTCTGCGAGAGGTGGCGGGCCATGGGGCCGCCCATCACGCCGAGGCCGAGGAAAGCGCAGTTAGCCATTGTGTACGTCCCGATTCAGGTGTGGCGAGACATAGTGACGACGGCGTTTGTTGTCACGCCGGACGATAGCGGACGAAGGTATTGCCGGTCGTCCTGAAGCTACGGGTTTCGACGGTTTTCCAGCTGATGTGGCGGTTGACGCCACCGAACAGACGCTTGCCGGCGCCGAGGCTGACCGGGACCAGCATCACCTGCAGTTCATCAAGCAGGCCGGCATTCATGAGCTGGGCGACGACGCTGCCCGAACCAAGGATGACGATGCCGGGCCCGCCATCCGACTTGAGCTTTCTAGCGCCTGCGATGAGATCAGGCTCGATGACGGTGTTTTGCCAGCCGGCCGATGACATGGTGCGGGAGACGACGATCTTCGGGCTTTCATTCATCGCCTTCGCGACTTCGGGCATCATCTGCGTGGCGGCCGGCGTGGGCCAGAACGACGCCATCATTTCGTAGGTCGTGCGGCCGAACATCAGCCTGCTCTCGCCCTTCGCGTTGCCACGGGTAAACTCGGCCTGCTCCGGGTCCTGATTGTGCGCCCAGTTCATGCCGCCGTCCGCATCGGCATAGCAGCCGTCGAGGCTGAGCGAGATGAAGGATGAAACGGTCGGCATGATCTGTCTCCGCTGCTGATCGGGTTTATCAGGAGATAGGGCGAGCGGACAGGCTTGTGAGGCGCACGCTCTCCTTCGCACGGGCGTGTTCGCCCTGCGGGATGCTCTAGCGCTGGCCGCAGCTTCACGAGGAAGCGGCGGGCCGGGGACGCGGGATGGCCCCGCGTGGTTTGGGCATCCGCTCGGGTGAGCGGCTACCGGCAGTGGAAAAAGAAACGCGATCATCCCCGCGTCCCCAGTGATCGTTATCCGCCAGCTGTCCCGCAGAGGTCTTTCACC
>CALMWO010000133.1 GCA_937873805.1 uncultured Hyphomonadaceae bacterium | reverse complement strand
GTCTCAGCCTTCGGGGCCAGCGAACCGAAGGCGGATGGATGCTCACTGGCGCAAAGACCTGGTGCACTTTTGCAGGCAAAGCAGGCCTGCTGATGGTTGTCACCAGAACAGGCGGTGCCGAAGGTTACAAGGGGCTCAGCATCCTGCTCGTCGAAAAACCCTCCTTCGACGGTCATGCCTTCGACTTTCATCAACCGACCGGCGGTCGGCTGAGTGGCAGAGCCATTCCAACGATCGGCTATCGCGGGATGCATAGTTTCGATCTGGCGTTCGAAGACCTTTTTGTGCCTGATGCCAATGTTCTTGGCGAAACCAGAGGGCTGGGCAACGGCTTCTACTACACCATGGCCGGCATGACCGGTGGCCGCATCCAGACCGCCGGGCGAGCCTGCGGCCTGATGGCAGCCGCCATTAAGGCGGCCATTCGCTATTCTGAGGACCGGCATGTATTCGGAAATCAGCTTGGCGCATTCCAGCTGACCCAGGCGAAGATTGCGATGATGGCCGCACGCTATGTTGCTTGCCGCCAGCTTGCCTATCGCGTTGGAACGATGCTCGACGCAGGTGAAGGCCAGATGGAAGCAAGCCTTGCAAAGCTTTACGCCTGCCGTTCTGCCGAACTCGTCACCAGAGAGGCTCTGCAGATACACGGCGGCATGGGCTATGCCGAAGAAACTTCGGTCAGCCGTTATTTCGTCGACGCGCGCGTCCTTTCGATTTTCGAGGGTGCCGAGGAAACGCTTGCCCTGAAAGTCGTTGCGCGCGAACTGCTCCAGCGCGCGCTCGACCTCGGTTAGACCGGAACGGCAATCTGTTTGCCGGCAAATACCGATTGCCAGTTCTCGATTTCGGCGACCACGATATCGTCAATCACATGAGCAAGGTCTGCAACCTGTGCATAGCGGATATGTCCGTCCGCAACCTTCGCGAGATCTTTGATCCTCTGTTCGACCGCCTCGAGCTTTTCCGCCGTCACGTCAGAAATGGCCGCAAAGCGTTCGAAGTCACCAAAATAGCGGATGCCGGCAAAAGCGCCGCCTAGCGCTGGAAGCGCCACGCCAAGAAAGGTGAAGGATTTGGACACATTATGGGCGGTCGCTTCCGGGATGAGGCCAAGCGCGCTGCCCGCAACGAGGCCGAGATAGGTCGCGACAGCCGCAACGGCGAGGCTGAACAGGATTTCGGACAAACGGTCGAGCTTGTGATGAACTGTCGTGAGCCTTTTGGACTTGCCACTGTGGTAAGCCCGCTGAAGCGTCGCATGGTGCCAAAGCAGATCTTCGAATGCAGTTCTGAGATAGGCTTGCGTGACCACAATGCGCGGAAGGCCCAGCTCCCTGAGCGCAAGACGGGCATAGTGTTCCGGCCATTGCGTGTCGGACCCTCGCGGCCAGCGTCCCGGCGAACGTGCGACGCCAAGCAGCAGCAGGATCGGCGCATGCCGAAAATATTCGGCAACGCGGCGCGTTTCGAACCAGCGTCCATGCCAGCGCCGTTTCCGCCCGACTGAGGTGATACCGAGGATTGCGACAAGCAGCAGGAACTCGAACAGGGCAAATGGCCATTTGGAATCGGGGCTTGCAAATGGAAGATAGGATACCCCGCCAATAATCGCGAAGGCGGAAAGCAGGAAGTTGGTCACCATTCCGCCCCGATAGGCATCCGAAAGATAAGTCGAAAGGCCATCGGCCCAGGCGAAACGCTGCAGAACCTGAGCGTCGATCTTGTCGACAAAGGCTTGATCGCTACCCGGAAGGCCGCGCGCCGTTGCCAGGAGGGGGGCGCCGGAACCCTTCGCAATCGCTTCGGGACGCTCGTAGCTCTGAACGAGGCTGGCCAATGCCCGCCGCAAGCTGCCGCCGCCAAAGACAGCTTCGATCCGACGATAGGCATGGAACCGGCGGTGGCTGCGCGTTTGCCAATGTTCGGTGTGAAAGCGGATGGCGCGCTCGCTTTGGTCGGCCGACGACGGTTGCACAACCGATTCAATCAGCTCAGCGATTTCCTCTGCAGATTGCGCGGACCCTTCGGCATGAAGCGATTCAGGCGTCCGAAGAATGGACCAACGCTCTGGATTGCGCGCATCGATCCAGATGACAGGAGCACCGTGCGCAAGAGCTGCTGCAATCGTATGGCGAGTTCCCCCGACAGCGCCGGGCGTGATGCCATCCCAAACGGCAATCAGGACGTCCGATTGTTCGATCATGATGCGCCCGGCTGCGGCGACCCTTTCGGAACACAAGGTCGCAAAGGCCGAAGCCGCCGTTGGGTCGTTGGGCGAACGCAGCGATTCGATGTAACGATGAGTGATCGCTTCATCCTGTTCTGCCAGCTCAAAACAAAGGGCGCGGGCGGCCAATGCGCGGATATGTTCAGCCCGCGCGCCCGCTTCCGCGCAATCCGGACTCTCACCGGCGATGATGGCCAGGGCGTCTTCCGCTGTTTCAGGGTGAGCGTTGATTGCAGCGTTCAAGGCGAGGCCGAAAGGTAGTGGCGCTACAATG
>CALMWO010000132.1 GCA_937873805.1 uncultured Hyphomonadaceae bacterium | reverse complement strand
GTCGTGCGGCTGAAGGGTGGCGATCCTTTCATTTTCGGTCGCGGCGGCGAAGAGCTGGAAGCGCTTCGGGCGGCCGGGATCGATGTCGAAGTCGTGCCGGGTATTTCCTCGGCGCTTGGCTGTGCGGCAGCCGCCCAGATCCCGTTGACGCATCGCGATATGGCGCAAGCCGTGACGTTCGTGACCGGCCACGCGGCGCTCGGTCAGGAGCCTGACCTCGACTGGCAGGCGCTGGCGCGCCCGAACCAGACGGTTGTTGTTTTCATGGGTGTGGGCACGGCGGGCACGATCGCCGCGCGCCTCGTCGCTGCGGGCCGCGATCCTGTGACGCCCATTGCTGTCATCGAAAATGGCACGCGCGCGAACGAGATCAGCGCCTTTGGTCAGCTCGGAAATGTTGCTGACTTGATCTATGCGGCCGGCATCAACGGTCCGGCGCTGCTGATCATTGGCGAGGTCGTGGCGCTGGCTCAGCGCAATCAGGCAGCCTCTGCCCCGGGCAAGGCTGCGAAGCCGAAGCTCTCTTCGCTGTGGGAGATGCTGTCGTGAGCTCAGAACGCCCCAAGCTCGGCCCGGATATTCCCAAGGTCATCACCGCGTGGATTCCCGCCACCGGCCGCGTCGTCTATCTGACCAAGGATCGCAACTGGTCAGAAGAGCTGGCAGACGCCGAAGTGCTCTCGGGCGCGGGCGCTGTCGATATTCTTGCCTGGGCTTCGAAAGACCAGACCCGCGCGACCGACCCCTATTTCATGCAGGTGACACCGGACGGAAAAATCGCCGGGCGTGAAACGATCCGCGAGACAATTCGTGCGAAGGGACCTACGAACCATCCGATGTTCGGCAAGCAGGCGGGGAACAACTGATGCCAAATCGTCCGATTTCGAAGCTGACGCTTTACGGGGACTCGATCTCCGGCAACTGCCTCAAGACCAAGTGGACGGCTGACTATCTCGACGTCGATCACGACTGGGTCGAGATCAGCGTTGTCGAGGGCGGCACGCGGTCCGACGCTTTCATGCAGATGAACCCGTCAGGTCAGGTGCCCGTGATGCGCCTGCCGGATGGCCGCATCCTGCCGCAGTCCAACGCCATCATGCTGTACCTCGCCGAAACGCAGCGCGGGCAGGATCTGATACCGGTTGATCCCTTCGAGCGCGCGAAGATGATGAGTTGGCTGTTCTGGGAGCAGTACTCCCACGAACCCTACATTGCCGTGCGCCGCTTCCGGAAGAAGTTCATGAACATGACGGACGACGAGCTGGATCCGCAGCTTCTCGCCCGTGGACGCCGCGCACTCGGCGTCATGGAAATGCAACTGACGTTCGCGGACTATTTTGTGGGGCAGAACGTTACGCTCGCCGACATCGGTCTCGTCGCCTACACGCGCGTCGCTCACGAGGGCGGGTTCGATCTTTCTGAATTCCCGTCGGTTCAGCGCTGGGTCGCGCGCGTCGAGACAGACCTCGGCATTGAACACGCCAAGAAGGCCGCCTGATGTATCGTTATGACGAGTTCGACGAAACGCTGGTCCGGGAGCGCGCAAAGCAGTTCCGCGGGCAGGTGGAGCGTCGTCTCAAGGGCGAGCTGAAGGAAGAGAATTTCAAGCCGCTGCGCCTGCAGAACGGCGTCTATCTTCAGCTGCATGCGTACATGTTCCGCATCGCGGTGCCGTATGGCCAGCTCAGCTCGCGCAAGCTGCGCCAGCTCGCGATGATCGCGGACAAGTACGACAAGGGCTATGGCCACTTCACGACGCGCCAGAACATCCAGTTCAACTGGATCAAGCTCGCTGAAATTCCTGACGCGCTTGAAGCGCTCGCTGACGTCGAGATGCACGCCATCCAGACCTCGGGCAACTGCATCCGCAACGTGACGTCAGACCATCTCGCTGGCGCTGCGTTCGACGAGCTGGAAGATCCGCGTCCGTGGTGCGAGATCATCCGCCAGTGGTCGACCTTCCACCCGGAATTCTCGGCCCTGCCGCGCAAATTCAAGATCGCCGTGACAGCGGCAACGCCGGATCGAGCGGCCGTGAAGGTCCACGACATCGGCCTTCTGATGAAGAAGAATGCCGAAGGCGAGGTCGGCTTCGAAGTGCTGGTCGGCGGCGGCCTCGGCCGCACGCCCTATATCGGCCTCACCATACGTGACTGGGTGAGCAAGCAGGATCTGCTCAGCTATCTCGAAGCCAACATGCGCGTCTACAACCGCCATGGCCGCCGGGACAACAAGTACAAGGCGCGCATCAAGATCCTCGTCAATGAACTGGGCGAGGCGGAATACCGCCGCGAGGTCGAGGAAGAGTTCGCGAACCAGAATGCGTGGGAAAAGGTCGTCCTGCCTCAGGAAGAAGTCGATCGCATCACAGCGTATTTCGCGCCGCCGAAATTCGAGACGCTGCCTGCAAAGTCTGCGGCCCTTGATGCTGCGATCGCAGCCGATCGCCACTTTGCGCGCTGGACCAAGAACAACCTCCGCGCCCACAAGATCCCGGGCTACACGGCTGTCCACATCGCGCTGAAGCCGCAGGGCGTTGCGCCGGGCGATTGCAGCTCTGCGCAGATGCGCGCCGCCGCCGACATTGCCGAAAAATTCGGCCTCGACGATATCCGCGTGGCGCACGAGCAGGATCTCGTCCTGCCGCATGTGAAGCTCGATGACGTGCCTGCTGTCTACGCCGCGCTGAAGGCCGCAGACATGCACGCGTCCAACGCAGGTCTCGGCTCCGACATCATCGCGTGCCCGGGGCTCGATTATTGCAACCTCTCCAACGCGCGTTCGATCTCGGTCGCCAACGAAGTGCAGGCTCTGTTCGCTGACCCGGAATTTGAAGATGAAGTCGGCACGCTGCACATCAACGTGTCTGGCTGCATCAATGCGTGCGGTCACCACCATGTCGGACACATCGGCATTCTCGGCGTCGACAAGAAGGGCGAGGAATTCTACCAGATCCTCTTCGGCGGCCGTGCCGACGAGAAGGCTGCTATCGGCGAAATCCAGGGCCCCGGCCTGCGCCACGAGGAAGTCGCCCCCGCGCTGAAGCGCGTGATCTCCCGCTACATGGAACTGCGCATATCGAAGACCGAAAAGCTGGCTGACACGATGACCCGCCTCGGCCAGGCGCCGTTCAAGGAGGCGCTCTATGCCTCTGCTTAAGGACGGAAAAGTCGTCGATGACGTCTGGGCGTTCGTCGAGGATGGCCACGAGCTGTCGCCCGGCGGTTGCATCACGGTTTCGCTCGCCCGTTTCCTGTCGGAGCATGACCAGCTTCTCGCTCGCAACCGCTCCATCGGTGTGCGTCTTGCGGTCAGCGACGATCCCGCGCTGCTTGCACCCTTTCTCGATCAGCTTCACCTGATCGAGCTGCAATTCCCGAAATACACGGATGGCCGCGCCTTCTCGCAGTCGCAGCTGCTTCGTCGCCGCTACAACTACAAGGGCGAAATCCGCGCGACGGGCCAAGTCCTGCGCGACCAGCTGCGCCTGATGATCCGCTCCGGCTTCGATGCCGTGATGATCGATGAGGCCAATGCTGAAGGCGTCTACGATTTTTCCGCACACGAGTTTTCAGAATTCTACCAGGCGGCGTCGGACACCACCGACACCATCTTCATGAAGCGCCAGAAGAAGCGCGAGGAAAAGGCCGCCGAATGACGTCTGTCACATCTGCTTCTGAAACGACCGACGAGAAGGTCGCGCGCCTTAATGCTGAGCTGCGCGGAAAATCCGCTCAGGATGTCATCGCCGCCGCCGTGCGCGAGTTCGGTCGCAAGATCACCTATGTTTCGTCCTTCGGCGCGGAAAGCGCCGCGATGCTCGGCCTGATCGCCGAAGTCGATCCGGGCATGCCCATCGTGTTCATCGACACCGGCATGCACTTCCACCAGACGCTGCAATACCGCGACACGCTGCAAGCGTTCCTGGGCCTCACAGGCATCCACACCGTCAATCCGGTGAAAGACGAGGTGAAAGCCGTCGACCCGAAGGGCGTGCTCAACAAGACAGACCCGGATGCCTGTTGCGAAGTCCGCAAGGTGCGCCCGCTGGCGCCTGCCCTCGAGGGCTTCGAGGCGTGGATCACCGGCCGCAAGCGCTTCCATGGCGGGGGCAGGGTGAACCTGCCGGTCGTGGAATTCTCCGAGGGCAAGTTCAAGTTCAATCCGCTTGCGGATTGGACGCACGAACACGTCGATCAGTATTTCACCGACCGGAAGCTGCCGCCGCATCCGCTGGTCGCAGACGGCTATCCGTCCATCGGCTGCTGGCCCTGCACCGTGCGGCCGACTGACCCGAACGACGTCCGTTCAGGACGCTGGGTCGGCTTCAAGAAGGAGGAGTGTGGCCTCCATCTCGAGCGCAAGGACCGCCCGCGCGTCTTCTAGACGCCAGCAGCGCGCGGGACTTGGACTAAGAAGTCATCTTGTCCTTGCATCGGCGTATGGGCGGCATCATCGCGTCAGGCGGCCAACCCATAATACGCCAGTGGAAGGTGTCTGTGTCGGGCATCCAGATTTCCCAGATGATAGGCTTGCCGTTCTTGTCCCACCCCTTCTCGCCTTCGTACTGAATCCGGATCAACGGCTTCTGAAAAACCAAGACACCATCGGTCCCTATCCGGCTGGTGGTTGGTTTCGACCCGGCCTCTTCGTTCTGCGAAT